>JAVEQZ010000004.1:21285-22875 GCA_034007405.1 Candidatus Moraniibacteriota bacterium
CTCCGGTGATAAGCAGAAAAACAAAAAGACTCAGAGCTTTGTTTTTTTTGAAAAATTTTTTTATTTTGGCTAGCGAGGCGGTTTTATTTTTAACAATCCAGCCGACACAAACCCCCAGAAGTAAGAGATCTAAGAGATTGAGAGGGAGGAAAAAAATATTTAGCTTGATCAAATAAATCGGGGATAAGAAAACGGTCAGATAGATTAAATTTTTGAGATTAAAGAGATGAAGTTTCATTTTTTTCTTTATTTAAGGCTAAGATTAAAATAATTAAGGGTAGGACATGGACCGAAAAAATGGCGGTTTCAAAAAGAGAGTGCACCGAGAAACCGAACAGGGAGGCGGCCAGGCTCAAGGAGAGATAATTTTTTCGGCGGATAAAATCTCGGGTAAAACTAAATATCGCTATTAGAAAAACGGATACCCAGAGAAAAAGATTGATAATCCCGGTTTCGGCGGCGATATCAAGGAAGGTATTGTGAGAATAAATCGGTTCGCGGTAATCGGCCGAGGGTTTAATGGCCAGAGAATAATTGCCAATTCCCACTCCCAAAAGAGGATTTTGTTTTATTATCTCAAAAGATTGATGCCAAGTATCGAGTCTGCCGATATTTGATCCTTCAGTTAAGTTAAAGCTTGATAAAAGACGATTGGAAACAGGATTGGGAATAATAAAAAAAGCAATAAAAAAGAGAAAAATCGAAATCAAAATAGCAATGTTTCTTAAATTGTTCAGTAATTTTTTGAATTTTGATTTAAAAGTTAAAATTATAAAAAATACCAGACCGGAAAGTAAGCCCAAATAACCGCCTCGCGAAAAAGTCAAAAAGCTGGCCAAGGTCAAGGTAAGAAAGAAGATTAGATGGAGGTGGCGGCCTAAATTCCAAGAGGGGGCCGGATTATTGTAAGATGTTTTGTTTTTTGTAACATTCAAAAACATCCCCAGAGAAATTGTGGCGCAGATGTTTAAATAAAAAGCCAACATATGCGGATCGGGAAAAAAGGCGGTGGCGCGCAAAAGAGTGTATCCGCCGATATTAACCAGCCAACTGGGATTGCTCAAAACCGCTTGAGAAAAAGATTGACCCAAAAAGGGAGTGATTAAAATTGCCCAAAAAGAATAGAGTTTATTGAGAGGGATTAAAAATTGTAATAAAAATTGAATTATTCCGAGAAGTGAGGCTAAAAATGCCCCCCAGAGGGTAAAATTTAGTAGCTGGCGCGTTTTTTCGAGACTTGAGGCAAAGATGTATCGGATAACAAAAAAAATCGGTAAAATCGAAAAAAAGAAGATTATTTTTCTAATTCCCCAACTTTTGTTTTCCGCCCAAAAAAGGGAAAGAACGGTGAAAAAAAGAAAAGAAAAGAGTAACAAAAAAATCAAATCCAAGCGCAGGGTGATTTTTTTTTGCAACAAAGATTGGGTGAACCAATAAAAAAATAAAAGCAAAATAAAAACCCTGGCGGAGGCCAAATCAACTCCGGAAAGAGGATTGAGAGCGAATTGAAAGGGTAAATACAAAAATAAGAGTTTGGTGAATAGTTCGAGCATCTGCATTAGTTAATTGGTTGAATGGTTTATTGGTTAA
>JAVEQZ010000004.1:22975-27599 GCA_034007405.1 Candidatus Moraniibacteriota bacterium
TATTGAATATTGGTTATTAATTCGTCCTTTTCTTTGTTTTAAAGATATAACTATAGTAAAAAATAGTAAATAGACACTCGAAACACTCAACTGGACCGAAGGTCGTTTTTAGCTTACAATAATGGAGTAAAAAATAAGCTGAAAAATATGCCGGAGTTACCCGAGGTGGAAACGGTAGTTAGGGATTTGAATAAGAAAATAAAAGACTATAAAATAGTCGATTTTTGGAGTGAGTGGAAAAAGGCTTTGAAAGGGGTGACATATGCCGAGTTTAAAAAAAATATTATCGATAGGGAAATTTCCGGCGTGAGAAGAATCGGCAAAAATATCTTTATCGATTTGAGCGGAGGAAAAACGCTATATTTGCATTTGAAGATGACAGGACATTTATTAATTAAAAATGAAAAATTAGGAATTCACCCTCTCCCCAGCCCTCTCCCAAAGGGAGAGGGGGCAGAGAAGAAGGTGGATTTTTTTGCGGATCGGGTTAATCAATATATTCGGCACAAATGGACGCTAAAAAGAGGCGGAGAAACTTTGATGATGGATTTTTCGGATTTGCGCAAGTTTGGGAAAATTGTTTTGGTTGATACGGATAAAGTTAAAGAGTTACCGGAAATCAAGAAATTGGGTATCGACGCTATGGATAAAAAATTCGATTTGAAAAAATTCAAGGAAATTTTGGCCAAAAAACAAAAAAGTATAATCGGAATAGCTCTGATGGATCAGTATCTGATTGCCGGAATAGGCAATATTTATCGAAGTGAAATTTTATTTGAGGCCGGAGTTGATCCCAAGAGAAAAGTTTCCTCTTTGAAACCGAGGGAAATTGAGAGAATATTTTTACAAATAAAAGAAATCTTGAAAAAGGCCATAAAGATGAGAGGGACATCCGATAGCGATTATCGGGATACTTCCGGCAAGCCGGGGGGTTTTCAAAAAGTTTTGAAAGTTTATCAGCGGGCGGGAAAAAAATGTTTGGGCAGTCAGGCTCTGTTAAAAAATAAAAAATGTGATAATATTATAGAAAGAATTACATTGGGTCAGAGAAGTGTCTTTTGGTGCAAGAAATGCCAGAAATAATTTATCAAAGAGACTTGCATATTAAAACATTCCAACGGCTCGAGTATTAGAAAAATATAAGTATTAAAAATAAAAAGATGAGCAAAAAACAAAAGATAATGGTGGCTGCTTTGGTTTTGGTGATTGCGGGTGTGATTGTTTATTTCACCACAGTCAGAGATATTTTGAGAAAAAGTCGAGTGGAGCAAGTGGTGACCGAAGAAGAAGGTGCGGTAACCGATGCTGAAGCGGAGCCCTTGAATCAGGGGAATATCAGTCCGATAACCGGAATTGCTTGTGAAAATTGGAATCGCAGACCGATTGCCGTGATGCAACCTTCGGATGTGCAAGCCAGACCGGCTGCCGGTTTTTCGGAGGCGGATATGGTTTTTGAATTGCCGGCTTACACTTCTTCAGTCACCAGATTATTGGGAGTTTACGGTTGCAATATCCCCGAAGAAATAGGCGCTTTGAGAAGCTCTCGTCATGATCACATCGCTTTGGCTGCCTCGATAGACGGATTTTTTATTCATTGGGGAGGGTCGCATTTCGCGCTTGATTTATTGAATAAAAATATTATCGATCGCATCGATTGTATGAATACCAATTATTGTGAAAGGTGGAACTGGCAGAGCGATCCGACCATGAGAATGGAGGACTCCGGCCATATAAAAGGAGAGAAAGCTTTGGAAGCGATGCGAGATAAAGGGGTCAGAACGGAAACTAATTTTGTCGGTTATCCTCATCAAAAAGAGGCGGATATGGAAAATAGAGGAGCCAATGGAGGTGAATTGAGAGTGGCTTTTGCCAATCCTTGGGATGTGAATTATACTTATGATAAAAATACCAATACTTATCTTCGGGTATGGAACGGAGTGGCGGACACCGATAGAAACAATAAGGAGAGATTGGCGCCCAAAAATATCGTAGTAATGTTTGCCAAATCGGAACAGATTACTCTTGACCAAAATTATACCGGCAAAGGCTTGGATGATCCTTGGGCGGAAGTTGAGGAAATCAAAAAGACCGGAGCGGAAAGTATCAGCGGAAGATATAACAATGTTCAAATCGGCGATCCTTGGTATGATGAAATCGGAGATGGGCAAGCTTACTATTATATGAACGGCAAGGAATATCGCGGAAGTTGGAAAAAGGATAGTTCTAAATTGGAGAGCAAGTTGTTTTTCTATGATGAAAACGGCAAAGAAATAATGTTTGTGCCGGGGCAAATATGGGTGGAAATATTGGAGCCGGGCCAAAATCTAAAGTGGACTCCGGGAGTTTAAATTTTGAAATAAAAAATGAAATTATTTCTCTATGGCGAAGATAAATTTCGCTTAAAAGAAAAATTAAAAAAAATAAAGGATGAAACGGCAGACAAAAACGACTCAAATTTTTCTTTGAGCGTTTTTGATTTTGGAGAGAGCGACTCCTTGAATGAGCTAAAAAAATCTATCAATACTCAAGATCTTTTTGCGGATAAGCGGTTGATTATTGTAAAAAATATTTTTTCCATTAAAGAGGCCGGTTTTAAAAAAGGTCTGGGAGAATTTTTGGAAAAAAACTTAAAAGCGGATTTGCTCGGTAATTCGGAAATTGTTTTTTATGAGGAAAGCTTGCCCAATTCGAAAGATAAAAATTTTCAGTGGTTGCTAAAAAACTTCAAGAGCGAGGAGTATAAGAAATTAAGCGGGATACAGTTGAAAAAGTGGATTGAAGAAAATTTTTCGGAGGCGGGAAAAGAAGTTGAAGAAGGGGCGATTATCAGATTGACAGAGTGTTGCGGGGATGATCTTTTTCGACTCAAAAACGAGATTAATAAGGCAATCAATTTTTCGGGTAAGAAGGAAAAGAAAATTCTAACTCAAGATTTGGACAGTCTTTTGAATACCAGGTCGGAGGCGGATATCTTTAGAACAATTGAATTTTTTGCAGCCGGAAACAAAAAAATGGCGCTTCAAACTTTGCACAATCAGTTGGAAAAAGGAGATGATCCTTTTTATATTCTTTCGATGTATATTTATCAATTCAGAAATTTGCTCAAAATCGCCGATTTTTATTTTCAAGGGATAAGAAATCATTTTGAAATTTCAAAGTTGGTAAGATTACATCCCTTTGTTGTTCAAAAGTCGCTGGGAAATTTAGACAGATTAAATCAGGCAAAACTAAGGAAAATTTATCAAGCCTTGGAAAAAATAGATTCGGATGCCAAAAACGGTAAAAGAAATATTGAAGCGAGCTTGGATTTTTTGATTGCCGAGAATTAATTCTTTAAAAATCGTCATTGGGACAATGGCCGCTTTTTCAATCAAATACTCAAAAGAAAAAACCGCCGAAGCGGTTTTTTGAAAAAGGAAAATTTGAATAATTTCTATTTTTCACTCATGTTTTTTACCATTTTATTGATCCTGGATTTGTAGCGAGCACCGGTGTTTTTTTTGATAACCTTTTTTTCGATGGCTTTGTCCAAAGTCTTGATAGTTTTTTTGAGCCATTCAGTGGCTTTTGCTAGATCTTTTTGGGCGACAGCCTCGCGAGTTTTTTTGATGGCGCTACGATAGGTTCCCCGAACCTTTTTGTTTTTGGCGGTCTTGCGATCGGTTACGCGCATGTATTTTTTGGCTGATTCTTTGATAGGCATAGCTCATTTATAATCTCGGATATTCGAGATTGAATTTATAATTTATGAATTGTTTACTTAGTTATTTGTATCACAGAGTGGATTTTTTGGCAAGAGAATGATAAAATTAAAAATATGAGGATTGGGGCACAATGGTTAAATATAAAAATAATTTTAATATATATAATTTAGGAAGTTTTTTATAATTTTAAATTTAAAATTTTCAATTTCTAATAAATTTTTTAACTTTGAATGTTTAAAAAATAAATTGTTTAGATTTTAATTAAAACAAAAAAATAAAATTAGAAAAAAAATTTTTTAATTACAAGTCAGTACAAGCTTTTTCTATTGCATAATACTTAATTCATAATACAATATACATTTAAATATGATCGCAAAATTAACAGGCAAAATTGAATATATTAGAGATAATTGGATTGTGGCGGATGTCTCGGGGGTGGGTTATAAAATTTTCTTGACTGATTTTACTTTGGGTAAAGTAGCCGGTATGAAGGAAGGAAGTTTTTTTATCCATACTTATGTGAGAGAAGACACTTTGGCGCTTTACGGATTTTTGGATGCGGGGGAAAAAGAGATGTTTGAGCTACTGATTTCTATTTCCGGAATCGGCCCCAAGGCCGCGTTGGGAATTTTGTCGGCGGCCGATCCGCTTTCAATTCGGACGGCTATTTTAAACAATGATGCTTCGATTTTGACGCGAGTTTCGGGAGTGGGCAAAAAAACCGCCGAAAGAGTTATTTTGGAATTACAAAATAAAGTGGTGGATATGCCGATTGGAGACAGAAATGAGATAATGGCCGACACGGACACCCTGGAGGCATTAATCGCTTTGGGTTATTCGACTTTTCAGGCTCGAGAGGCGCTGAAAAAAATTCCCGCTGAAATAAAAAGCGTGGAGGAAAAAATAAAATTCGCTCTAAA
>JAVEQZ010000056.1:0-5649 GCA_034007405.1 Candidatus Moraniibacteriota bacterium
ATAAACCAAGCCACTCCCTTTCTCCTGGCCAAACGTCCGGAAGTAAGCAAAATATTTTTATTCTCGGTTTTTTGATTCAATAAATTATCCAATTTATCCCGATTGAAATTATTGACATATTTTTCCACATCCACTCCATTGGGGATAAAAATCATTTTTTCTTCGGAAATCCCTCTTTTTATTCCCACTCTGATTGTTTCATTGCCAACCGCGATTAGCTTATCCAACTTGGGAATAAAAAATTGTACCCAAAATTTTTGATAAAATTTATTTTTCCAAGTTAAATCCAAGCCGTGCGCCACCGCTATAACCGGCTTTCGATTTATTTTTTTTACCAACCAACCGGCTGGCGCCAAAAGCGCGCTTCCCAATATCAAGACATCGAAATCTTTCATCATCCAAACCGCCCGCAATACAGAACAAGGCAAAAAAATCGGCAAGAGCTTTCGGTTTCGGTTGGCGATTAATTTTACCCGAGCAAATTTGGAAAGCCAAGTATAGAGCTCAAAATTTTGAGACTCCACTCCGCCGACAACCGGCGGAAAAGAATGCGAAATAAAAAGAACTTTGATTTTTTTTTCTTCTTGCATAATTTATTTTTTATAGCGCCATTTGCGCAAAGTGTGCGCCTGATCTTCGATAAGTTTGCGCGCGGACTTGATCATATCGGCGATAAAAGCAAAGATCAAAAATTGAATCCCCACAATCAAAAGCGTGATGGCCATCAAAAGGATGTTACGGTAAGGAGTAATCTTAAAATCATGCAGATACATCACCAAAAAGTAAACAAAGAAACAGACGGAACCGAAAAGCATCACCAAAGCCGGAAAGCCGAAAAATTTCATCGGTCGGACATCCCGCACCGCCTCCAAAATTATATGAAAACTGTTACTGACATAATTAAAAATACTTTTCACCACTCGAGATTTCCTGCCGGCAAAATAAGTCACTGTCACAGGCACCCACTTCAATTTTAAATTTTTTCCGATGGCATCGATAATTGTTTCTTGAGTATAAGTAAACCCCGGCACAATATTTAACTTTATCAAGGTTTCCCGACTGTAAGCTCGGAAACCGCAAGTCAAATCATCAATTTTGTGACCCAAAAATCCTCCGATAATTTTGGCCGCCAACAAATTTAGATAATATTTCATCTTGGGCATATCCTTGGCTTCCTTGTGCCCAAAACGAGTGGCACTCACCATATCAGCCTCATTATTTAAAATCGGAGCAATAAGTTTTTCCATATCGTTGGGGTCAAACTGACCGTCGGCATCCATATTGACCATTATATCCGCACCATTGTCTAAAGCATGCTCGGTAGCATTTTTAAAAGTGATCCCGATGCCCCGATTGACTCCGTTGGAATAAACAAAATCCGCCCCGGCCTCTTTGGAAATTTTTACCGTATCGTCTTTGGAACCGTCATCTGTCACTTGAACAAAAACTTCGTCGACACCCTTAATTTGTCTGGGAATTCTCCGAATGGTTTCTCCTATTTTTTCCGCCTCATTAAAGGCCGGCAGATTTACTATCAATCTCATATTTTTTAAAATCAGCTAATTTTTAGTTATCTTAAGTATAGTCCAAACCCAAACAAATTTCAATGACAATAACCGCTAAAAGAAAAGATTCGCAATAAAGAAAAAAGGGTACAAGAAATGTACCCCAATGAAGTTATTTTTTCTTTATAAACTTTAAAAAACCCTAATCCTATCTCCCGATTCCTTTATAAAGCACTCCGCTTTTTTGAACATCTCTTTTGTTAAGAAAGTTTTTTCCGTCAATTATAACCTTAATTTTGTATTTTTTCAGCAAATCACCCTTTAAGATCTCAAATTCGCGATGATTGGTAACCAAAATCAAGGCTTCCGATTTTTTCAATAAATTTTCCAAACTGCTAACCGAAGATTTTTCTTTAATATGCGGATCAAAAGAATTAATTATCGCTTTGTGCTTCTTCAGAGCCTCCACTATTTTATAATAAGGCGACTCACGATCATCATCCACATTGGCCTTATAAGCTATTCCGAGTATTCCGACTCTGGTCCCGTTCAAAGGCATTTTGAGCTCATTCAATTTATCCTGCAAAAGTTCCACCGTATAAGCCGGCATAGAATTGTTTATCGCCCGAGAAGTCTTTAAAAATTTGTGATCAAAACCGGCTCGCTTGGCGCGCTCAATAAGATAATACGGATCAACAGGGATGCAGTGCCCTCCGATTCCGCAAGAAGGATAATGCGCCATAAAAGAAAAAGGCTTGGTACTGGCGCCATCGATTACATCTTTGACATCAATCCCCATTGCATCGAAAGACTTGGCCAATTCATTCACGAAAGCGATATTGATATCTCGAAAAGAATTTTCTACCACCTTGCAAGCTTCCGCCTCCCTGATATGCTTCATAGCTCTTATCTCACCATCGACAATGGATTCATAAAAATTCTTGGCCTTAGCCAACCCTTTTGGAGTGAAAGCGCCCACTACTCGAGGAATATTGGTGACATTCCACTTCGGATCGCCGGGATTAATTCTTTCCGGACAATGAGCGATAAACACATCTTTTCCAACCGTATAACCGTATTTTTCAAAAATAGGCCTTACTACTTCTTCCGAGACTCCCGGATTAACCGTCGATTCGAGAACCACCAAAGCTCCTTTCTTTAAATTTTTAGCCGTCGCTTCAACAGCTCCGATTACCGGTCCGAGATCGGGATTATAAAGCTTGTCTACCGGAGTAGGCACACAAATCAAAACAATATCCGCTTTTTTTATTTCTTTCTCATTGTCCGTAGCCTTAAAAGAAAAAATCGGCAAATTTTTCTCCAAATACTCATCCTCGATCGGAGAAACTTTTTTGTTTATCGCTTCATTTTTCCTTCTATCCAAATCGAAACCGAAAACATTATAACCTTTTTCTTTAGCTCTTACCGCCAAAGGTAGTCCCACATATCCCAAACCGATTACGCAAACTGTTTCTCTTTTCTTTTCAATTTTTTTCATAAATTTTTCAAATTTTGTTAACTATATTACCCCAACTATATTACAACTTTCCCCTTTTTATAACAAATAAACTTATCCACAACCCCTAATTATCATCGCACCCTTTTAATCGCTTAAGCAATCAACCCCTAATTAAGAAGTCGATATTCCAAAAAATAATTAACGATTATTTTTTGCCATTTACTTTTTCTCTTTTTTGAGCTATACTAAACAAACTGTCTAGACTCTTGGTGGTAAATTGTAAATTTACAAAATAAAAATCACTTCCGGTCATAAATAGTTTTTTAATCATTTTCTCTATCTCTATGACCCCAAAAAAATTAAAACTGCTAGTTCTACCTTCTGTGTCCAATATGGATCAAGTGGTAAAAAAAATATCTCTTCCTGTGGATTTAACCAAGGGTCGTTTTAAGAATATAGAATTTATTTTCAAAGATAATCAAGTCTCGGTACTGCATAAAAATATCGATTTAAAGAATTTTTCTTTTGTTTGGTTGTGCTCCTCATGGGGCTCTCGCGATTTGGCCTATGCCGTTCAATTATACTTGGATTTTCATAAAATCCCCCACACTCATGTTGAAAAAGGTACTTCCAAACTTACCGATCAAATGGCTCTTTCCCTCGAAAATATTCCCGTTCCCGACACTCTTTTTTTCGGACACAAAGATGTGCGCAAAAGCCTTTCTCAAATACAAAAAGTCTGCGGTTATCCTCTGGTAATCAAAGATATTCGCGGTTCCCGCGGAGCTCATTCGCTAATTATCAATTCCGAAGCCGAACTCTTGGAAAAAATCACCGCGCTTCCTCGACACAAAAGTTTTATTTTTCAAAAATATATCGCCAATGAATATGATTGGGGCATTATGGTGGCCAACGGCGTGGTGGTTTCCGGTGAAAAAAGTTACCCTTGTCAAGGAGAATTTCGCAACAATACCTGCAACGGAGCACAAGAAGTTTTTGTCGATCCGCTTGATATACCGCAAGCTATCAAAGAAATAGCTATAAAAAATAGTGTTCTCTTAAATTTATCTTGGTCTCGCTCCGATATCATCATAGATAAAAATACCCAAAGACCCTATGTCCTGGAAGTAAACAGACTGCCGGGAATTTCCGCCAAAACCAGTGAAGTTGAAGGGGCTTATAAATTTTTATCCTCCCAAATAGAATTAATAGAAGACTAGAATTTTTCAACAATGCCGTCAAATAATTTTACCAGGCACCTTTTAAAAAAATATACCAAGAATCGCTATTCTCTTCCATTTTGGGCGAAATAGACCAGGAAAATCCGGCTATTGACAAATTTATTTAGGTATGCTATAATTAGTTTTTATGTTAATGCTTCTTTATATATAGTATCTAAACATAAAATAATTAAATTTTTATGTATTAGATAAAATGTACAAAAAAACCAATGTGCGTCAGCCTCGCACCAACAAATCAGGCTGGAAAAATAAATCCGGAAAAAATAATAATTCCGGACCAAGAGCTAATGCTTCTTTCGGGAGACAAAAAAATCGAAGATTTTCGGGAGATAAAATTGATATAAGCAGATTCATCAATCAGGCCGAAAAAACAAATCCCATGGAAGCATTTAAGGCGCAATTCTCTTTCGCTGATTTAAATCTTCACTCTGGCCTTAAACAAAACATTGCGCAAAAGGGATATATCAACCCTACTTCTATTCAAGAAAAAACTATTGCTGAAATTTTAGCCGGTCATGATGTCATCGGTTTGGCCAACACGGGAACAGGCAAAACTGGAGCCTTCTTGATTCCGCTAATTAATAAGATTCTTACCAATCCCCGAGAAAAAGCTCTGATTATCACCCCTACTCGAGAATTAGCTATTCAAATTCAAGAAGAATTTTTTGAACTTTCTCAAAAATTAAAAATCTACTCTGCTGTAGTGGTGGGTGGCGCCGGAATTCAAGGTCAAATTTCTAACTTAAGGAGAAACCCCAATGTGGTAATTGGTACTCCGGGAAGATTAAAAGATTTAATCTCTCGTAAAGTTCTCAATCTGACAGACTTCAATAATGTAATTTTGGATGAAGCTGATAGAATGTTGGATATGGGTTTTATAAACGACATCAAATTACTCTTGTCCTTAGTATCTAAGCGAAGACAAACTCTTTTGTTTTCCGCTACCTTTGGAAAAGAAATAGAAAATCTGGTGGGTAATTTCTTAATTAACCCCAAGAAAATTTCGATTAAAACTCGAGAAACCTCCAAACAAATTGAACAAAATATTGTGCGTGTTTCCGCTACTGAAGATAAAATCGAGGTACTGCATGGGATGCTAATAAAAACTCACTTCGAAAAAGTGCTTATTTTTACTCGAACCAAACACGGAGCTGACAATCTCTCCAAAAAACTGTTTCAACGCGGATTGAAATCCGAAGCCATTCACGGCAATAAATCTCAAGGCAAAAGACAACGCGCTCTAAAACTCTTTAAAGAAAACTCCGTCAGCATCTTGATAGCCACCGATGTGGCCGCACGAGGATTGGATATCCCCAATGTCAGTCATGTGATTAATTTCGATGTGCCGGCAACCTATGACGACTACGTCCATCGTATCGGCCGAACCGGTCGCGCTGACAAAAACGGCACCGCCTTAACCTTTGTGGATTAAAAAAATAAAAAA
>JAVEQZ010000057.1:0-5524 GCA_034007405.1 Candidatus Moraniibacteriota bacterium
GGATACCGCCAAACACTGATAATTTTCAATTGATTTGTGCTTAGTAATTCTGTTTTTAAACTTGAAATATTTTCTTTATTTTGAATTTTGGAATTTGAATTTTGTTTGATATTTGGAATTTGATATTTGGAATTTCGCGCCTTGCGCGATTGGTACATCACCCAAATCTCCTGACTCCATTTTTTCTTACCCGACTTATCGAATTTAATTGAATTGGGCTGCATTACTGCCACGGTGTTTTTGGCTACGCCCTCCTCCACCCTTTCACAACTCCTAATCACCCTTTTGACCCTTTGTGGCGAAAGACCGTATTGCATCATCTTACCAACGCAATGGCGCGTCCAATAATATTTACTGTCATTTTTCGGCACTTTAAAACTTCCAAAACTCATATTTCTTATTTATTATTCTTAGCCTCCCAATCTCCATAATAACTGGCGCCCGATTTTCCTTTTCCAAAAAAATTTCTTCTCAAACCAACATCAGAAACATTGGATTCCTTGTCTTGATTCATCTTAACCTTATATCTTAAAATTTTTCTTGTTTCATCGATTAATTCAGGATCGGTCCAATAATATTCAGCTGTTGGAAACAGATATTTCAAAACCTCTAAAATAATTCTGTCTTCTTCATAGCTATCTCCAATTAACTCTTTCTCGCGCATCAAAATCTCATCTACTGCACCTGATATAAATCTACTTGGATCTTCTAAAATTTCCCTTTTTAAAAAATCCAAATTCACCGGCTCTTTTATTTCTCCCATAAGAAGATGTATTAAACATTTAAATCTCTAAGTCGGGCCACCCGCTCCTCTACCGGCGGATGAGTCATAAAAAATTTCGACATTTTCTTGCCCTTGAAAGGATTGGAGATGTACATATGAGCGGTGGCTCGATTGGCCGCTTCGAGGGGTTCGGTATCGGCGGAAATTTTTTCCAGCGCTCTGGCCAATCCCTCCGGATAACGAGTAAGTAAAGCTCCGTCGGCATCCGCCAAGAACTCTCTTTTGCGAGAAATCGCCAATTGCATCAACATTGCCGCAAAAGGCGCTAGAATCGAGAGAATAACCGCCAAAATAATCAGAATTAATCGGAATTGGCCGCCACCATTTTCGCTATCTCTCCCACCAAAAAAAGCCCAATGACGAAACCAATCCGCCAAAAGAGTTATG
Organism: Candidatus Moraniibacteriota bacterium; assembly: GCA_034007405.1. Classification (GTDB taxonomy): domain Bacteria; phylum Patescibacteriota; class Minisyncoccia; order Moranbacterales; family UBA9337; genus UBA9337. The sequence continues at coordinate 1,172 of JAVEQZ010000057.1, forward strand.
AAACCGACCAAGACCACAACTACTGTCGATAGTAAAATATCTCTATTCCCAATATGTGAAAGTTCATGAGCGATCACGCCTTCCAATTCGGCTTTTTCCAATTTTTGCAAAATCCCGGTAGTAAAACAAATCACTCCGTGTTCCGGATCACGCCCCGTGGCAAAAGCGTTGGGCGCGCTGTCTTCGATAATGTAAATTTTGGGCATCGGCAGTCCGGCGGTGATACAAAGATTTTCTACCAGATGAAAAAGTTCTCTGGCATTATCATGCGTCACCTCTTTGGCGCCACTCATCCCCAAGACAATTTTGTCACTCCACCAATACGAACCAAAACTCATTAAAGTTGAAAAAATAATCGCTCCATAAAGAATCCAACTATTGCCCATCGCCCCGGCAAAAACATATCCAACTCCAATAACAAAGATTAAAAATCCGGAAATGTATATCCAAGTCAGTCTCTTATTTGCATCGGAATGAGTATATAGTGTTGCCATAAATTTATAAATTCGAAATCCAAATATGGAAATCCAAAACAAATACAAAAATTAAAATTTAATCATTAAAAATTGATTGAAAATTTTAAATTCTAAATTTAAAATTATATTTCACAATTATTCAATTCATAAATTCCTAAAAACCCAAATTCACGAATTCCTAAAAATTAAAACTCTACTTTTACATTTTCCCGCTCGGATTCATTTTCAATTTCAAAAAATTCTCTCTTGGTAAAATTCATAATTCCGGCAAAAATATTGTTGGGGAAAAGTTCGATTTTGATATTGAAATCCCGCACATTGCCGTTGTAGAATCTTCGAGAAGCCTGAATTTTGTCTTCCGTATCGGCGAGTTCTCTTTGCAGTTCAAGGAAATTCTGATTAGCCTTCAAATCCGGATAATTTTCCGCTAAAGCAAAAATCGATTTCAGAGTTCCGGATAACATATTTTCCGCTTCGGCCTGCGTCTTGGCATCTCCGCTTTCTTGAGCTTGCATCGCCTTGCTTCTGGCCTCGGTAACCTTTTCAAAAGTTTGGCTTTCATGAGATGCATAACCCTTCACTGTGCTGATCAAATTGGGAATTAAATCATAACGCCTCTTCAACTGTACATCGATATCGCTCCAAGCTTCGTCCACTCGATTTTTGAGCTTAACCAAGCCGTTATAGATAGACACCCCCCAAATGGCAATCACCGCTATTATTGCCAAAAAAACTATCAATATAACCATATTTTTTTTGAATTTATCCCTAAAGATAAAGACATTTTTTATTTAATTATTATCAATTCCAATTATACCACTTCAGGCAATATCTTCAAGTTTTTTGGAGCTCCTTTCTAAATATGTTATAATTTAATAAATTTAACTATAAAGCTTTTTTTAAAAAGTCTTTTTTAAAAATTTTTGCATTTTGCAATTTTATTAAATATTAATCTTCAAAATATGTCACTAATAACGCCCTACAATGTCTTTGTAATTCCCATCTTAGTTTTGGGAGTCACTCGAATTATTAAATTTATTTTCTTCTACTTCCGCCACAATCGAGATTTTGAATTTACTCGCAAGCACGCAATGAGTTATGGACATATGCCCAGTGTGCACACCGCTTTGATGGTTTCTATGATTACTTCGGTCGGACACTACGAAGGCATCACTTCCGGAGCTTTTGCGGTGGCGATTATCACTGCTATCATAGTGGTGGATGATGCCACTCGTCTCCGAGTTTATATGGGTAATCACAGTGAATACATCAATATGCTCAAAAAAAACTCCGATTTGGACGAAGAAAAATATCCTGATCTCAAAGAAAGAATGGGGCACCGCTTGAGTGAAGTGTTTGCCGGAGCACTTGTCGGCCTTTCTCTGACTTATTTATTAATAATAATTTTGAACTAAAAGACCGTATTTCAAAAGCCCCTCCTTGCGGAAGGGCTTTTTTTAAAAGAAATTTATCAACATAAAAATTGTCGCCAGGGACAGAAAGATCAGATTTATCCATCGAGGCAATATCTCTTTGTGACTGATAAAGTATTTTTTATCCACCTCGATTCCATGATTGAGATAAAAATCCCGGATACTCCCCTCATCTATCCGACCGGCATAAAAACTTCTCAAAGCGTCGAATTCCTTTTTGCGCTGCAGATCCAAATCGGTAAAAATATCCCCCAATTTTTCGGAATTTTTTTCCAAATGATTTAAATAACTGGCCAAAGAAAACAAAAAGGAAATCGCCGCAAAAAACAAACTTATTTTGATAAAACTATTTGACTCGAAAGTGAAAAAAAGCGTCACGTCGCTCAAGATAATCGCCAAAGATACAAGAGTCATAACCAGATAGTAATTTCTGGAATTATCCTGATATTGAGCCACATATTTCAAGGATTTCACAAAAAGATCCAATCTTTCTTTTTGAATTTTTTGAATATGTTTGTCAGCCGGATTGAGATTCATATATTTGCTTTGTTAATAATCAAGTAGCAAATAATAAACCGACAGACAAGATTTGTCAATAGCAATAAATATTAAAAAATATGCAATATGAATTATGAAGCTACCAAAAAAGAGCGTAGAATATTGGATAGATTTCTATAAATTTCAAATTTTAAATATCAAATTACAAATCAATTCTCAAATTACTTGATAATATCTTAATCGGTTAAATTACGATATTATTACTTTTTTCATTTGTCATTTATTTGAAATTTTTAATTTTTAATTTGGAATTGAATCTAAACTTTTTTAAATTATTAATTTATAATAAATTCATTCGAAATTGGAAATTAACTTTCAATTCTTAATTATCAATTACGGTTCTCAACTCTTCCAAAATCACTTTTTTGTCATTCCAAGGAATTTTCTTATCCCCCACTATCATTGATTCTTCTGCACCCATACCCGTTATAGCAAGCACATCGCCAGATACGGATAAATGCAAAGCTTTTTTAATCGCCTCTCTGCGATCGGGAATTATAAAAAAATTTTCACCTTCTTTTTTGTTTTTAATTCCGCCTACGATTTCTTGGATAATTTGCATTGGATCTTCGTGATAAGGCTCATCATTAGTTACTATGACCAGATCGGCATACTGAGACACAATTTCGCCAATAATCGGCCGCTTACCCCTATCACGCTCTCCGCAAGCCCCAAAAACTGCAATAATTTTAGCTTCCGGCTTTTTAATCTTTGCCAACAAAGAATACAGTTTTTTAAGAGCATCCGGAGTCAATGCAAAATCGACCAAAATATTTAATCCTCTCTCGTTGGATATATATTCCATCCTGCCCGGTATATTACTGATCTTCGAAATACCCCGAGAGCAAATCTCTAAATCAATATTCTCGGAAACTCCCACACTAATTGCCGCTAGAGCATTTTCGATATTAAAATCGCCTGGAATATTTAATGTAAATTTTTGATTCCCTACTGCAAACATTGATTTATCAATTTCTAAATCAATATTTTCCGCTACAATAGTTTCCGGTTTTGTATCTAAATTTTGAAATTTATTTTGATTTTTTTTAAGGCTGTAGCCGAGGATCTTTTTAGCATTACACTCGAGGAACTTTTCCGGATTTTCCATATCCAAATTTACAACTGCCACTTCCGCATTATTAAAAAGTTTTCTTTTGGCTTGGCGATAGCTTTCCATCGTCTTATGGTAATCCAAGTGTTCACGCGTTATATTGGTAATCACAGCTGTTTTGTAATCTATCCCCCATACCCGATATTGATCCAATGAATGAGATGATGTTTCCAGAACCAGATATTCACAATCTTTTTCTACGGCCTGTTTGATAAATTTTTGCACGGCAAAAGCTGACAAAGTGGTAAAGTGAGAAAGATTAGTCCATTCTTTTTGACCAATTTTAAAGTTAATAGTGGAAGCTAGGGCAACCTTTTTTCCCGCTTCCTCTAAGATTTTGGTTATCATTTGAGTGGTAGTAGTTTTTCCATCAGTGCCGGTTACTCCGATAACTTTCAGTTTCCAACTCGGAAAACCAAACCGAATATTGGCCAAAACGGCTTGAAGAAGATGATAAATATTTTTAATTTTTTGAGGGATTATTTTTTTCATAACACAATTATTTTAACATTTTAGCATATTAACATCTTAGCATTAAAATAAGTTAAGCAATATTGAAAAGCTCCAAATCATCAGTCATCAGCAATCAGTCAACAAAACACATTTTAATTTTAATTTCAATGACAGATGACCTTTGACTGGTGACTACACCCTTACTTTACAAACTTTATAAACCTTAAAAACTTTATAAACTTCCCCCTTATTCTATCCCACTTTAAATATATTTCCAAGAAATTTAAAAAGCGGGAACCGACAGATGCTGTCAGTCCCCGCC
>JAVEQZ010000005.1:0-3468 GCA_034007405.1 Candidatus Moraniibacteriota bacterium
TTGTCAATGAGCCTTCATTGGCTCAAAAATAAGCCATTGGTTATAAAATACGCCTGTTTCTCTTGTGTTTGGGGCATAAATGCCATTTTTGACACTAAGAGGGCAATATATCTTATAACGTTTAATATTAGCATATTTTTGCGTTTTTGTCAAATATTTTTTTATGCAGGTTGTTTTATTTTGAGACTTATTCTGCCGGTTTAACGGGGCAGGAAGGGTAAAAGCTATTTTGTTCACAGAATTTATTTTCAATAACAGAGAGATTGCCACGCAAATTTTGACTACAAAATTTACTCGCAATGACGATAAGATTAATTTTTTGTCTTGGTGTTTTCATCTTCCTGTTTCTTTATACATAATACATAATACTAAATACATATCTGTTGCATTTTCTCGATTTAAATGCTAACTTATATATAAGACAACTTAATCAACTTTTACAAATCAACCTGCTAAAGGCAGTTTTGATTTATCCTGTCGCTCGTGAGCGACGGGGTTTACCCAGTCACTCACGAGTGACGGGGTTTATACTATTCTAAAATATGGCAGAAGAAAAATCAGCAGAATTAAAAACAGTAAAAATTCCCAATCCGGTTACAGTAAAAAAATTTGCTGATATTTTGGATTTGTCCGTTTCGGCGGTGATCACCGAATTGATGAGAAATGGCATTATGGCCACTATCAACGAGGAAATTGATTTTGATACCGCCAGTATTATCGCTCAGGACTTGGGTTTCGAGACCGAAGAGGATTTGGAGATGGGTGATGGAGAAGCGATAACTTTGGAAAAACTGATTGACATTTGCAAAAAAGAACAAGAATCCAAAGAATTTTTGCCACCCCGGGCGCCGATTGTGACCATCTTGGGACATGTGGATCATGGCAAGACAACTCTGCTGGACACAATTCGCAAGGGTAATGTGGCGGCCGGTGAGGCGGGCGGAATAACTCAACATATCAGCGCTTATCAGGTCAAGAAAAGAGGAGAGATAATAACTTTTATCGATACTCCCGGACACGAGGCTTTTAGCGCGATGCGCGAACGGGGGGTCAGTATTGCCGATGTAGCGATTTTGGTGGTGGCGGCCGATGACGGGGTGCGTCCGCAAACCAGGGAAGTAATCACTTATTTAAAAGAAAAGAAAATTCCCACTATTGTGGCAATCAACAAGATCGACAAACCCGATGCCAATGCTCAGCGAGTCAAGCAAGAATTAGCCGAGCTGGAAATCGTAATCGAGGAATGGGGCGGAGAAGTGATTGCCAATGAAATTAGCGCCAAGAAAAATATCGGCATCAAGGAACTTTTGGACAGTATTTTGTTGGTTTCCGAGGTTTTGGAACTCAAGGCCAGTCGCAAGAACAACGGCTTGGGGGTGGTTTTGGAATCGCATTTGGATCCCAAAGTCGGACCGATTTCCACTATTCTTATCAAGACCGGGACGCTCAAAGTCGGTCAGGATATTGTGATTGGTAAAAATTTCGGGCGTATCAAGAGAATGGAAGATTTCACTGGCAAACAAATAAATTCCGCCGGACCGTCCGAACCGGTAGTGATTATGGGTATCAACGGTACGCCGGAAGTAAACGATATTATTCAAGTGGCGGACAAAGAAACTATTTCCAAGATAAAAAATAGAGGCGGATTGGGAGCTTCCAATGGTCGAAGCGCGATAAAAACCAAAAAAGATCTCTATCAAAATTTGGACAATGATCAAATCAAAAAATTTAGCGTTATAATCAAGGCCGATGTGCCCGGTTCTCTGGAAGCGATTGACCAAATTTTATCCACCATTCAATCGGATGAGGTGGTGCTTGAATATGTCAATACCGGAGTGGGCAATATCACCGAATCGGATATTAAATTGGCGGAGAGTTCAAATGCCGTTATTTTCGGTTTCAATGTGACCGCTACCACAGTAGCCAAAAGAATGGCGGAAAAATCGGGTGTAATCATCAAGCCTTTTAATATAATTTATGAAATGGTGGAGGCGGTCAAAAACGATATGGCTGAATTATTGCCACCGGAAATAGTCAGGACCGATTTCGGTCGGATGAAAATTTTGGCCATTTTTAAAAACGGTAAAGCCGATATGATTGTCGGGGGTAAAGTAATCGAAGGTAAAATTGTCAAAAAATCTCTGATTGAAGTTAATCGAGACAAAGAAGTTATCGGCAAAGGAGTCTTGGAAAACTTGCAACAAAACAAAAAACCGGCCGAGGAAGTTAAATCCGGCAATGAATGCGGAGTGACATTTTTTGGTGGGACAAAATTGATGGTGGGTGACATCCTTTATTCATATAAAGAAGAGGAAGTGAGGAGAAAATTATAATTTTAATTTCAAATTGCAAATTATAAATGTCAAATGAAATCCTAAATCAAAATTCTTTAAAATAAAAAATATTTTTTTTTAAAATTTTGTCATTTTAACATTCATTTGAAATTAGAAATTTGGATTTTGAAATTTAGTAAAAAATGTCTTTTCGAATTCAAAAAATCAATTCTCTGATCAGGGAAATTGTCAGCGAGACTTTTAGCCGGGAATTAGACCTGAAACCCGGGGTTTTTTTGACTATCCTCAAAGTTGACACTACCGCCGATCTGAGATACACTAACATATTCGTTAGCGTTTTTCCCGAAAAAGAGGGGCGTTATGCGATGACCGCTTTAAAAAACGAAGGAAGCAATATTCAAAAGACTTTGAACAAAAAACTGCAAATGAAAATAGTTCCGCGGGTTGTATTTAAACTGGATGAAACCGAGGCGCAGGCGGATGAGATTGAGAGACTTTTGCGACAAATCGAGAGCGAATAAAAAGTTGAAAAGTTTTTTGAATAGAGTCAGTTTCTTTTTAGCTGGCTTTTTTGTTTGAGCGGGTGAGTGTTGCGAGTGGCGATTGAATTGCCAAGCGATATGCGGAATAAAATTATGAAATTCAAAAAAGAATTCAACACACTTAAATATATTATCAAAAATTCTCAAAGAATTCTTCTTTTTGCGCACAGTCGACCGGATAACGATACTATCGGTTCGACGATGGCTTTTTATTATTATCTTTTTGATTTAGGAAAATCTGTGGAAGTGGCTTGCTTTGATCCGATGCCGGAATACCTGAAAGTTTTTGCTCCCTATGAGCTGAGACATCCGGACAAAATCGATTTGGAAAGTTTTGATTCGGTAATCGCTATGGATAGTGTGGAAAGGGGTTTTGAAAAAGTCAGGGAAAAATTTTCCAAAAAACAGGTAGTAGCCTTGATTGATCATCATCCCGATGTCAAAGAAAACGGGGATTTGAATATTATCGATCCGGCCATTTCATCCGTTTCGGAGATAATTTTTGATTATTTTGATTTCCATCAGATAAAAATAGGCAGTCGCATCGCCACCTTGCTCTTGGCGGGAATTTTGGGCGATACCGGCAATTTGCAACATGCCAATACCACGCCCAAGGTGATGCACAGCGTGGC
>JAVEQZ010000005.1:3568-6359 GCA_034007405.1 Candidatus Moraniibacteriota bacterium
TTAAGTGTTACTTTGTCCAATTCTTTAAGAGAGTTCTGGAGAATTTTTCTCAGGTCGGATTCTCCCCAGATATGCTCCGGATCGAGGCGAATTATTATTCTTCTGGCGAGTTGATGGATCTGAGCGAGATTGTTTAAATCTTTCCCCAGGACGCTTGGTCTTTCTTTTTCGATATTTTTCATGATAAAATCCCCTTTTGATTTTTAGGAACTTTTTAGACAAACCCCAATAATCTTAATATAGTTGTGATTTATAGTCAATGATTTTTTTGTTTTTCTGCTTAATCTGATAAATAAAAAAGAGACAACCCGATTGGGTCGTCTCGCAGGAGATTTGATGTTTCAAAAATCCTTTTTGTGTTTTTGGTTTCGATAAATCAAAAAAAATCACGGTCGCAATCCTTGCAATACCAGTCAGAGAGGAGTGGAAATTGATCTTTGGGATTTTCTAGTGCCCAGGCAAATCTGCTTTGGACAGCTTCTTTTGATTTGCATCTGGGGCAAACAGGTCGCTCATCCGAATTTACGAGAAAAATTTCTTCAATTTTTCTAATCATAATTAACTCCTATTTTTAGGGTGAATAAGTACTACAATGATAGTAAATTCATCCAGGCAAACAATATTTTTTTCGATAAATTTTTCTGAAGAACTGATTTTCCCGGTAAGCAATATTATTTTCGATGAGTTTTTATTGTCTTTTAATTTTTAATTTTTTATTTTTTTAACAATACCGGACTTTTAATATAGTTTATTTGGGGATAAAAAGCAATGTTTCGGGTTGATGTAGTTTATTTTTTCAGTTTTTATTATTTTTTGTTTATGCTAAAATACAAGGTACTGATCCGCCGAGGGCAGAGCTAATTATAAAGACTAAATATAAATTTTATGAAAATCGGTTGTCATGTATCGATTGCCGGAGGACTGGATAAAGCTCCGGAGCGCGCACACGATCTCGGTTGCGAGGTGATGCAGATTTTTTCGCGTTCCCCGCAGGGAGGAAAAAAAATTGAAATATCGGAGCAAATGGCAAATGAATTTAAGCTACAAGCTACAAAATACAAGATACTATCTACCTACATCCATTCCCCTTACTATATCAATTTTGCTTCCGCCGAAAGCAGAATTCGCTATGGTTCGGTAAGCGCTATCAGAGAAGAATTGGAGCGAGCCAGTTTGCTGGGGGCCAAATATGTGATGACTCATCTCGGTTCGGCCAAGGATTTGGGAGAGGAAGAGGGGAGAAAGAAAACCATCGAAATGTTGATCAAAACTTTGGAGGATTATGAAGGGAGCACAAAGTTATTACTCGAAAACAGTGCCGGAGCGGGAGCGATAATCGGAGACGATTTGGCGGAATTGGGGGAGATAATCAAAAAAGTAAACAGTTCGGCTATTGCCGGAATTTGCTTGGACACCCAACATAGTTTTGCTTCCGGTTATGATTGGCGGGATTTTGATAAAACGATTCAGAAAATAGATGATGAAATTGGAATTAAAAATATCAAACTGATCCATGCTAACGATAGTTTGACGGAGTGCGGATCCAAAAAAGATAGGCATGCCCATATCGGAGAGGGACTGATCGGGCGAGAGGCTTTTGAAAAAATTGTCGATTTTGCCAAGGAAAATGAAATTGATCTGATCTTGGAAACCGAGCATGATAAAGTAGTGGAGGATATCGAACTTTTGAAATCTTGGCGGGGAAAATAATTTTAAATTTCAAATAATAAAATGGAAAACAAAACTTCAACGCCGAGTGAAATTATTGAGAATAAAATATTTTTGATAAGGAGAAAAAGGGTTATGTTTGATAGGGATTTGGCTATTCTTTACGGAGTTGAGACAAGAACCTTAAATCAGGCGGTCAAAAGAAATATTGATCGTTTTCCGGAGGATTTTATGTTTCAACTGAATAGTTCTGAATTTAGAGCTTGGAAATCACAAATTGTGATATCCAATTCGGAAAAGATGGGACTTAGAAAAATACCCTATGTCTTTACCGAGCAGGGAGTGGCGATGTTATCAAGTGTTTTAAAAAGTAAACGCGCTATCCAAGTCAATATTCAAATAATGCGGACATTTACCAAGATAAGGGAAATGATTATCAGCAATAAGGAATTGCGTCTAAAAATGGAAGCTTTGGAGAGAAAGTATGATAATAAATTCCAAGTCGTTTTTGACGCTATAAAAGGACTTCTTTTGGCTCAAGCTGAAGAAAAATCCAATATCGATAATAAAAAAATAGGTTTTAAAATTAGAAAATAAACTTTATGTTAATTGCAATTATATCCGATATTCATGACAATGAAGTTAATTTAAAAAAAGTTTTGAATTATTGTCTGGAAAACAAGATAACAAAAATCGTTTGTTGCGGAGATCTGGCTTCGGATGAAACGCTTGATTTTATGGCGGATAATTTTAGTTTGCAATCCGGCGGAGAGATTTTTTTTACTTTTGGTAATGCGGATGAAGATCGTTTTAATAATTTAGTATTGGAGCAATATGCTGAGTCAGGAAAAGATTTTGCGATATATAAAAATGTAAAAATTTTTAGGGAATACGGAGAGACTATCGTTGAAGGAAAAAAAATAGCCTTTGTGCATTTCCCCGATATAGCTAGAAAGCTGGGAGAAACAGGGGAATATGATTTTGTTTTTTACGGACACACGCATAAGCCTTGGACTGAGAAACTGGAGACCAGAAGAAAGCAATACATTTTTGATTGCACCTTACTCAATCCCGGCAATGTGGCGGGGCAATATTATCTTCCGACTTTTGCTACTTGGGATAC
>JAVEQZ010000005.1:6459-26437 GCA_034007405.1 Candidatus Moraniibacteriota bacterium
ACACGCATAAGCCTTGGACTGAGAAACTGGAGACCAGAAGAAAGCAATACATTTTTGATTGCACCTTACTCAATCCCGGCAATGTGGCGGGGCAATATTATCTTCCGACTTTTGCTACTTGGGATACTAAAAATAGTGAATTTAAATTACTAAGAATACATGATTTAAAATAGTGAAAAGTTCATCAGGTTTATAAAGTTTTTAAAGTAAGATAAAATTTTAAATCATAAAATAAAATATATTCAGTGGCTGTTCTTACAGGGCCTCCCTTTTTTAAAGGGAGATGTCTGAAGGACAGATGGATTTTATTTAATACAAGATACTAAATGCCAAATACTAGCTACAATTTTTATGAACAAGATAGTGGAGATGAAAAAATTAAATAAACAAATGTCGACTTGTCGAAAGTGTGCTTTGCGAGCAGAGTGCAAACAGGTGGTGCCGGGTGCGGGGAGTGCCAAGGCGAAAATTATGTTTATCGGCGAAGCACCGGGAAAAAAAGAGGATGAATCGGGGGTGCCTTTTGTGGGAGCGGCAGGAAAGTTTCTCGATGAAATGTTGGCTATTATTGACTTAAAAAGGGAAGATGTTTATATTGCCAATGCTATTAAATGTCGTCCACCCCATAACAGAGATCCTTTGCCGGAGGAAAAGGAAATTTGTCGGCAGTGGTTGGAGAAACAAATAAAAGTTATTCAGCCCAAATTGATTGTGACTCTGGGTAGGCATTCGATGAATTTGTTTTTTCCCGAGCAAAAAATTTCCGAAGTCCACGGCAAAGCTTTGCGAAAAGAAATCTCCGGCCTGGGGAAGCAAGTTTTTTTTACTCTCTATCATCCGGCCGCCGCTCTTTATAACGGCGGAATGCGGGAAACTCTAATTAAGGATTTTAAGAAAATACCGAAGGTGCTTGAGTCGTTGTAAGCGTTCTAAATGTTGCAATTGTTGTGTATTTTTGAAAATTTAATTTTTAATTTTTAAATTTTGTAATTTTATAAATAAATCTAAATTTTTAATTTTTCCTGTGATTTTTTAAAATATTAATATTAATCCATATAGATTTTATGAATTTTTACCCTGAATTGTATTTGGTTAGTTTAAAAATTTTTTCTTTGAAATTTATTTAAAAATTAAAAATATAAAAATTGAGAATTGCCAAAACTCTAGACAAATTATTTCATATAATATATAATTTATTTTAGTTTTAAATGGGCCGATAGCTCATCTGGTAGAGCGCCTCGTTTGCACCGAGGAGGTGGCGGGTTCGAGTCCTGTTCGGTCCACAATACAAATCCACTTAAATGTGGATTTTATTTTTTTAGACCGAACAGGACTCGAAGGGCGCGAGTAGAAAGCGAGCAAGCGCGAGCTTTCTGTGTATAGTGCCCAGGCTCTGAGCCGGAGCGAAGAGGGGGACTGTTCGGTCCACAAACAACCCCGACGATAAGTCGGGGTTTTTGTGACCGAAAGAAAGCAAATGATTTTGCTTTTGTTAGGACTCGAAAGTCGCAGCGTAGTGCGAGTTTTTCCGACGCCAAGGAGGAAAAGGCGAGCACTGCGAGACGGGGTCGAAGAATTTTTCCGTCAGGAAAAATATCTGTGACCGAAGTCCTGTTCGGTCCACAAACAACCCCGAGTTTCTTGGGATTTTACTTCTATTGACAAAACAATATTTTAGGTGTATAATTAAAAGTTAGTACAAATTGAGCGCCAGGTCTTTATCCTTAGTTAGTGATCTAATTTGGGATAAACGCCGGGCGTTTTATTTTTTTTAAAATAACGGGAGCTTACAAAAAAACAAACTAAAATTTTTTTTGTTTTATTATTATAATGTTGACAACTATATTATATTATTTTAAAATAAAAAGCTGATATGATATTTTGTTATTTTAGCATTTTTTGTCACTTGGGGGTGACAATAGTTATTTGAAAAATAGGAGAATTTATTATGCCAAATTTGGGAGATTTCTTTCGAGTGTCAAAGAAGTATAGGAAAGATATTCAAAAAGATATTTATTTGCGAAGGTCGATCGTCGCAAAATATCTCAATGGAGAGTATAAGTTGAGAGATGAATATGAAAAAATCATTAAGGATTTGAAGGCTGCCGACCTAAATTCGGGCATAAGTGTTATAAAATCGGATATTCAATTTTTTAGACTGGCTTATCGCTACTTTCACGGTGAGAGCGAAGAGATTTCAAGGAGATTTGAGAATAAAAAAAATTCCCTAGTAAAACCAATCATTTTTTTATTGGAGGAAGGTTTTGACAGCTGGAAAAAAATCATTTCAGCTATTGAGAAGGAAATTTCTTCGGAGTTGTTATCACCTGAAAAGGAATCGGAGAGTGATATGAGAGAAGAAGAATCCCTTGAGCACAGCTTTGATAAAAGCATTTCTCACTTTCGAGATATCTTTCAATCTCTTTGTCAAAAATTGGAATCGACCAATGGGGAATTGGGGAGGGTGAGCAGTCTTGTTCTTGAAAAAAATGTCGAAGCGGAAGGGTATAAGTCGGAGATATCGCTTCTGAATGATTGTAAAAGCAAACTTCTTCTTGAGAAAGAAGTCTTGGAAAATAAACTTCGAGAAATGGACGACTCGGCAGAATTATCCGATGAATACATAGAAAACCTTGAGCAAGAAAATGCTAAGCTCAAAGAGGATTTGAAGAAACTTGAGGTTTACAAGAAGATTTTCTTGCAAATTAAGGACTTGGAAAAAGAAGAGGATCTACAAAATTCTCAATTGAAAAATCCGGAGGAATCTTTCGAAAGTGATTCTATAGAAGAGATAGCTCTTCCGGTATTTTTGGAATCATTGGGAAAGAGTGCGAGGTATTCTAACTCTTTTTTGGAGTCTTTCCATGGATTGGAAAAAAATGAGAAAAGACTCACTGTTAAAAAAATAAAAACCTTGTCTGAAGAGGGACTCGGATACAACTCCCTTAGGACGAAAAAACTTGCCGGCACAAATGGGGATCGGCAGTGCCGAATTGGAAAATTTTTCCGTTTGATATGGCGCTTTGAAGAGGGGGAGGTTTTTTTTGACAATATTTATAAGAAAAAAGATCTCACCTAATCGGTTTCTCCTTTCGGCAACAGTGAATTTCGCTGTTGCCGTTTTTTATTTTTAGTAGTGTTGACAAAAACCCCCATAGTGGGGTAAAATGATATTGAAATGTATTTAAGTGGGGAAAAGTGTAGAATTTACTATTTGAAGCGAAAACCCCGCAATAAATTTCAAAAGCATTGCATCAATATTTTTTTCTGTTTCTGCAAATCGCCTAACGGCTAAGATGCTTAAATGATTTTAATTTGTTAACGAATTTATGCGGGGTGCTCATTTTTGTAGCCACTCGCTCTACTCGCGGACAAAAATGGCATGTTTATCGGAGAATATCAACACACAATCGATCCCAAAAAGAGAGTGGCGATGCCATCCAAGTTTCGTAATGAGTTGGGCAAAAAGGTGGTGATTACCAGAGGGATGGATAAATGTTTGTTTGTTTATCCGATGAAGGTCTGGGAAAAATTGGCCGAGAAGTTGGGGAATTTGCCGGTCGGAGAATCAGGCACTCGAAGTTTTATCCGCTTGATGTTGGCCGGAGCGGTGGATGTTGATCTGGATAAGCAAGGAAGAGTGTTGATCCCGGATTATCTCAAAGATTATGCCGGGATAAAAAAAGATGTGACAGTGGCCGGACTTTTTGATCGCTTGGAAGTTTGGGATAAAAACAATTGGAATAGTTATAAAGCCAAGGCGGAAAAAAGCAGTGATGAGATTGCGGAGCAGTTAGGGAAGTTGGGGGTATACTAAAATAATTAAAAATTAAAAATTAATAATTAAAAATTAGATTAAGAAAAAATATTTTAAGATTAACTTCATGGAAACGGTACACAAATCGGTAATGCTAGAGGAGGCGGTAGCGGGGTTAAATTTAAAAAAAGGAGATACGGTGGTGGATGCTACTTTGGGCGGCGGCGGTCACAGTCTCGAGATATTGAAAAAAATAGGCGATACCGGAAAGTTAATTGCAATCGATAGGGACAGTGGCGCGACCGAAAGATTCAAGAGTAAAATCAAGAATGAAAATTTAAATATAAAAAAAGAAAATCTGATATTGATAAATGAAAATTTCGCCAATATCAAAAATATCTTAAGTGAAATAAAAATAGATAGGGTGGATGCAATGTTGGCGGATTTCGGACTTTCCTCCGATCAATTGGATGATGAAAACAGGGGTTTTAGTTTTAATTCAAAAGCTCGATTGGATATGCGGATGAATCTCGAGCAAGATTTGAGCGCTTTTGAAGTAATCAATGAATATTCGCAAGAGGATTTGTATAAAATAATCAAAAAATACGGAGAAGAAAAGTTTGTCGGTCCGATAGTAAAAAAAATAATAGCAAAAAGAAAAGAAAATCCTATTGAAAGAGCGGATGAACTGACCGGTTTGATTTTATCAGCCGTTCCCAAAAGATTTCAGCACCAAAAGATTCATCCCGCCACTCGAACTTTTCAAGCTATCAGAATGGAAGTCAATCGGGAGCTGGAGAGCATCGAGAAATTTATTCGCGAAGGAATTGGTCGGATTGTCGCGGGAGGTAGGATGGCGGTTATTTCCTTTCATTCCGGGGAGGATCGATTGGTAAAAAATATTTTTAGAGAACTGGCTAAGGATTGCGAATGTCCGCCCGATTTTCCGGTCTGCCGGTGCTCCAAGCGGGCGGAAGTCAAAATTATCACCGGAAAACCGATTTTGCCCCAGATAGGGGAGATTGAGGAAAATACTCGCGCCAGAAGCGCCAAATTGAGAATTGTGCAAAAAATTTAGCCAATTCGAATAAAACAAAAAGAAAAAATAAAAATAAATATGGAGGAAGCAAAAGAAAAATTAAGCTTTTATCGTGGAATCACCAAGTTGAAAATATTGGCGATCGGGTCGGTTTTTGCTATTTGCGCCGTTTATTTGGGAATTATCAATACCACCGCAGTCAAAGGTTATGAAGTCAAAAAAGTCGAACAAGAAATTGAGAAATTAAAAAAAGAAAATAAACGTTTGCAGATTGAAGAAGCGGAGTTGAATTCTTTTTATAACATCAGGGAAAATGTTGGTAATTTGAATATGGTGGAAGCCAAAGAGATTGTTTATATCGACAACAATGATAATTCCGTGGCCATCGGAAAATAAAACATCAAATCAAGAAGGAGGATTTTCGGCCCGGATTTTTCCGGGTTGAATTTTTTTAGGAAAAATTTTTTATGATTCAAAAAATAAAATTACCGGTCAAAAAAAATCGAAAAAACAGAAGTATTAGCGATCAAAGAATTTATTTTTTGGTAGCGCTTGTTTTTTTAATGGGCTTCATAATCTTGGCCCGTCTTTTTATTTTGCAAATCGGTAATTACTCCAAATTTAGCGCCATGGCTGAGGAGCAACACAAGGGACATAGTGAACTGGTGGCTAAGCGAGGAGAGATTTATCTCAAAAGCGGAGACGGGCGCTATCCTTTGGCGGTCAATCGGGAATATATGATGGTTTTCTTGGAGCCCAAATTGGTCGAAGAGAGAGATCGGGTTATCAGTGAATTGAGCTATATTTTGGGAATGGAAAGGGGCCAGATAGAAAACAAATTGTCCGATCCGGAGGATATGTATGAAATAGTAAAAAAAAGAATTTCCGAAGATGAAGTTAATCGGATTCGAGATCTTAAATTAAAAGGAGTGCGATTGATGCCGGAGATTTATCGTTATTATCCGGGAGAGGAATTAGCTTCTCAAATAATCGGATTTGTCGGTTCTGATGGAGAGAAGCAAATCGGTCGATACGGTTTGGAGGCTTATTGGGAAGAGGAGTTAAAAGGAAAAAACGGCAGTTTGTCCCAAGAGCGGGACAGCGCCGGGCGATGGATTTCTATCTCCGATCGAGAAATGGTTCCTCCCGAGGATGGAGTGGATTTGGTTTTAACTATCGACGAAACGGTCCAATATGAGATAGAAAAAATTCTCAAAGCCACGATGGAAAAACATCAGGCCGACGGCGGGAGCATTTTGGTCCAAGAACCGGAGACGGGAAAAATTTTAGCGATGGCCAATTATCCCAATTTCAATCCCAATGAGTTCAACAAAGTCGAAGATATGAATGCTTTTTTAAACTCAGCCATCTCCAGTACTTACGAATCCGGTTCGGTTTTTAAAACTTTCACTTTGGCCAGTGGAATTGATGCCGGAGTAATATCTCCCAATACCACTTATGTTGATACCGGAGTGATAAGCGAAGCCGGTTACAATATTAAGAACTCCGACGGTAAAGCTTACGGGGAGCAAACAATGACCCAGGTTTTGGAAGCATCATTAAATACAGGCGTTATTTTTGTCGAGAAGTTACTGGGCAATGCTCGGTTTAAGGATTATATTTTAAAATTCGGTTTCGGTGAAAAAACCGGTATTAATCTTCCGGGAGAATTGGCCGGTAATATCACCAATTTAAAAAATTTAAAAAGTCATATTCAATTTTTTACCGCTTCTTACGGTCAAGGTTTGACGGTTACTCCGCTTCAAGTCCTAAACGCCTATTCGGCTATCGGCAATGGAGGCAATTTGATGAAGCCGCAAATTATCGAAAAGATTATTTATTCGGACGGAACAGAAAAAACGATTGAACCGGAAATTATCCGACCGGTCATCAAAAAAGAAACTTCCGAGCAAGTCAAAAATATGTTAGAAAGCGTGGTGGTAAACGGGCACGGAAAGCGCGCAGCCGTCCCCGGTTATCGAGTGGGGGGCAAAACGGGAACTGCGCAGGTGGCCAAAAAGGATAGTGTCGGTTATGAGGACGGGGTGACCATCGGATCTTTTGCCGGCTTGGCTCCTCTTGAAAAGCCCAGATTTGCTGTTATAGTAAAGATAGATAATCCCAAGGATGTTTTATGGGCCGAGTCCAGCGCCGCGCCGGCCTTTGGGGAAGTGATGAGATTTCTCTTAACTTACTATAATGTGGAACCTTCGCAGAAGATTGAATAATTTTTTTATTTTATGAAAACGAAAAGAATAATTTATCTGGAAAAAATATTACGCTTTATGGCATCGGCTTTGCTTAGACGACACAAACCGAGAATTGTAGGAATTACCGGTTCGGTTGGCAAAAGCTCCGCCAAAGAAGCGATTCATTTGGTTTTACAGAAAGAATTTGATGTTAGGAAAAGCGAAGAAAATTACAATAATGAAATCGGTACTCCTCTGACTATTATCGGCGCCAAGATGGGAGGTAGAAATCCTTTTAAATGGGGTTTTGTTTTTTTTAAGTGGCTATGGAGTTTGATTTTACCGATCGGTTATCCGCGGGTCTTGGTCTTGGAAATGGCTATTGATAGGCCGGGAGATATGAAATATTTGATGGATTTTATTTCTCCCGAGGTGGGAGTTTTGACCAATATTTCTTCCAGTCATTTGGAATTTTTCAAAAGTATCAAGCAGATTGCCGGAGAAAAAAGTATTTTGGTCAAATCTTTACAAAAAGACGGTTTGGCGGTGTTGAATGTGGACAATCCTTTTATTCGCGAAGAGATGGAAAAGATAAAAGCTCCGACGGTGACTTTCGGTTTTGCCGAAACAGCCCAGATAAGAGCCACCGATGCGCGTTTTAATTATGATGATAAGAATATTTTCAAGGGTTTGAGTTTTAAACTTAATTTGAAAAATAAAATAATTCCCTTGCGACTTCCCAATATTGTCGCCAAGCATCAACTTTACTCCGCTTTGTCGGCTGTGGCGGTGGCCGAACACTTTAATATTAATTTGATTGAAGCTCTAAAATCCTTGGAAAATTTCAAGGCTCCTTACGGTCGGATGAATTTAATCGATGGAGTGGGCGAAAGTCTGATAATTGATGACAGTTATAATTCTTCTCCGGCTTCCTCTTTGGCCGCTCTCAACACCATGGAGCAGATCGAGGCTCAGCGCAAGATTGTGATTTTTGGGGATATGTTGGAGTTGGGAGAGGATTCCGAGAGTGGTCATTTGGAGGTGATTAAAGCCGTTTTGGAAGGTAAGTTTGATAAGCTTATCATAATCGGTCGGAGGATGCGTCAAGCCGCCAAGACACTGTTGGGTGAAAATAACGATATCCGCAGTATTTTGTTTTTTGATAATCCAACCGAGACCGGCAAGGTTCTAAAAACCGTTTTGAGAAAAGGGGACTTGATTTTGGTTAAAGGTTCGCAATCGATGCGAATGGAAAAGGTCATCGAGGAAATAATCGCCGATCCGGAAAAAATTCCCGAATTGCTTTGTCGCCAAAGTAAGGCTTGGAAAAACAAGGAATTTAAAGAAGTTTAAAATTGACAGCGATGAGCGGTTTCCTTGTTTTTTTATCTTGCTCAAAAATTGTTTTGCTGTTATTATTTTTATTGTAATTTTTTACCCCGCAAAAAAGCGGAAGGGTGCCCGAGTGGTTTAAGGGAACAGTCTTGAAAACTGTCGTGGATGAAAGTTCACCGTGAGTTCGAATCTCACCCCTTCCGCTTTGGTGCGGGGTTGTGAAAAAATTTTGTGCCTTTGTAAGCGCCAGTGGGTTTGATTTTATTTCTTTGCAGTGAATGAAATAAAAAACGATGAATAAATTTTCATAAATAAAAGCCGTCCAGAGCCTGGGCGGCTTTTGAAAATCGGTGCTGTGATTAACCCCGATTATTTTATAAAAAAGCGAATGAAAAAATTAACAATGTGAGCAGTTAGCTCGCTTCCCTCCATCGTAACATTATGCCAAAGAGGGGGAGAGAAAGTCGGATATGTCATACTTTTGGATAGAGATGACTTTTTTCTGGGGAAGACAAAATCTTTTGTTCCCCAAACGCAGACTATTGGTATTCTGCCATGTATATTCCTAAAAGCTTCGAGTGATTCATCGCCATGACAAAGCTTTACCCACTCATTGATTCGTTGACGGAGTCTGCTAAGCGCAAAAGGATTTCTCTCTTTAGGTAAGAACTTTTTGAGTTCTGCCCAGATTCGATTCCCGCGAAATGCGATGCTATGTAGGATTCCGTTTAGGACAAATCTGATGCCGACTTCCAAGAGGCCCCTTCTTTCAAAACCCGCAGGAGTAAGAAGTGATATGCTTGTGACAAGATCGGGATAGCGACTTGCCAGCATAGTAATAATCTCCGCACTCATAGAATGGCCGATGAGATGAACTTTTTTGTTCGGAAGAACCTGTTTGATAAAATTGGCTAAGATATCGACATCATCTCTCCTTATTTTGTCGATGTTGTAGTTAAGAGGAGGATCGTCCGAATTTCCATAGCCGGGCATAGAAACCATGCAGACTTCGTGTTCCAGTGCTGCGAGTTCATATCCGAATTTCGCCATTCCCGTCCAGCCGGATCCAAAGCCCGGGATTGCCAGAAATACTTCGTTATCGTGGTGATGACTACCATTTATGATACAGTAATCAATATTGAGGATTACAGTTCCGGATGTGCAAATTTTTGCTTGCTTGCTTTCTCTTAATTGTGGTCCTATAATTTCATGAATAAATTGCAAATCATCTCTAAAAATTACATTTGTATCTCCCATGATCAATCTCCTCCTTTGTTTTGTTGCTGTAGTGATTTTCTTTGACAATTATTTTTCCACCGCTTACGATGCCCCTACTAAATTCGCTTTTTTATCCCTTGAAATGTTAAAGTACGATTTTTAATAATATCACAAAATAGGCCAAAAGTCAAGCTTTTTAATATTTTTTGAATAGAAGATATAATACATATTAGGATTTTATTTTTTTGTCTTTTGGAGAGGCTTTGATTTTGCGGGATCGAATTTTTTGCTCTCGTCAAAAGAGAAAAAAAGGGTTAAAATAGAATTAAAGTAAAGGAAATTTTGTTACGTAGTAAGTTACGTAATATTTGAAGATTTATGAAAGATATAATCGTCAGAAAAGCTAAGGTAAAAGATTTCCCTCAATTGATAGAGTTATTTTTGAGTTTTTATACTTATATCAGAAAAATTGACCCATCTTTTAGATTGGCAAAAAATCCTAAGGAAATTTCTCAAAAATATCTCAGGAGGTTTATCTATCCAAAAAATAGGAATCTCATAGTGGCTGAAAAAAATGGAGAATTGATTGGTTTTATGTCATTAACTGTCGCAAAGAATTCATCTTTATTTGTAAGTCAAAAATCGGGAATTATTTCAGAAGCTTACGTAATAGAAAAAATGAGAAAAATGGGTGTCAATCATTTAATAACTAGGATGGCCTATAGTTGGTTTAAGGAGAATAATGTAAAGAAGGTTGAACTTTTTGTTTTGCCAGGGAATGAAATAGGCAGAAAGGTTTGGGAAAAAGAGGGTTTTCAAGATGTGCTTTTGAAAAAGAGGAGATTTATATAATTTAAACAACCTAAAAAATAAAAAAAATATGAAAATTGAAGTAAAAAGCGGGGCGGAAATCGAGTCGGGAAAATTTTTGAAATATTTGATGATCGGCTACGCTGTTTTGTTTACGGTCTTAGCTTTCAATCCGATTGATCGAATGACTTGGTTGGCTGAAAATCTGACGGTTTGGATCGTTTTGGCGGTACTAATCGGACTTTATCTGGGCGGAGTGGTTTTTTCTCGGATGGCTTATGCTTTGATGTTTATTTTTATTTACCTCCATACTATCGGCGGACATTGGACTTTCGCTTTGGTGCCGTTTGATTGGGTGACGGATTTTTTCGGTTTCTCGAGAAATCATTTCGATAGGTTGGCGCATTTTTCAGTCGGGTTTTACGCTTTTGCTATGGCGGAATGGCTCTGGCACAAGAAATCGGTGACCAACAGATTTCTTCTTTTTACTTATCCGATTTTTGCCATCGCCACGATCGCGATGAGCTACGAGATTATCGAGTGGATTTATGCCGCCACCTCCGATCCGGAAGCCGGAATCGCTTATTTGGGCAGTCAAGGAGATATCTGGGACGCGCAAAAGGATATGTTGGCCGACACCTTGGGAGCGATTACGGCTGTAGTTTTATTTTTTATGATCAGAAAGCCGAAAAAATAGTTTATAAAGTTTTAAGGTTTTTAAAGTTCATAAAGTAAAATATTAAATCTCCAACTCAAAAATCATCTGTCATTAGTAATTAGTTAAAAATTATTTCAATATTGGTGACTTGTTGACCGATGACTTGATGACATAAATTATATGAAAAATATTTTTTTAAAAGTTTTGCCAGTTTTATTTGCTGCAATATTTTTATTTGTGGGAGATTCTTTCGCTCGGGAAAATGTCACCGATTGGTATATCCAAGATTTCAGTTCGGAAATCGTGGTCAATAAAGATTCCAGTTTGGATATTACCGAGACCATCACGGCCGATTGCGGCCAGGCGGTCGGAAAGCACGGGATATTTAGAGTTTTGCCGGAAAAGGTGACAGTTGAGGGCAGAGGAGAGATCGAGACCCCGATTGAGCTTATTAGTATTAAGGATTTAAACGGCAATAATTACAAATACACCGCTTCAAAAAATTCTCAGGATAAAACTATTACTTGGAAAATCGGAGATGCTGACAAGACTGTGCAGGGGATAAATGTTTATGTTATCAAATATCGGGTAAAAAACACCATTCGTTTTTGGAACGACGATTTTGACGAGCTATATTGGAATTTGACGGGGAATTTTTGGGATTTGGAGATCGACAAGGCGCACATCGAAGTAAAATTTCCCGAAGAAATCAAAAATGACGAGGTGGCGGTCAGTTTGTACAGCGGAACTTTGGGGGCAAGAGATAGTCAATCGGCAGATTTTTATTGGGATAATGACGCTAATTTGATAGTTGATTCCAATAGGACATTGGCCAGAAGAGAGGGGATTACCGTGGCGGTAACTTTTGCCAAAAATATATTTACTCCCTACATGCCTACTTTTTGGGAGAAGTACGGCAATTATTTATTTCTAATAATTCCATTTATGGTTTTTATAATATGTTTTCGAATTTGGAAAAATTATGGAGATGATCCGAATTTGAAAAAGGCGGTCATTGCCGAATACGAGCCACCCGAAAATATGTCTCCGACAGAAATGGGACTCTTGCTTACCAATGGAAAACTCAAAAATCATTTTATTACGGCGGAGATAATCAATTTTGCTGTTAACGGAATAATTACTATCAAAGAGGTGGAAAATAAAATTCTATTTTTTACTTCCAAAGATTATGAGCTTTTGCGAGTGGGAAATACGGAAGCGGAGAGTAAATTGGTCGGACCGCAAAAAATTATTTTGGATAAAATTTTTGAAAAAAGTGCTGTCGTAAAAATATCTTCACTGAAAAATAATTTTTATAAAATTCTTGCTGACATAAAAAAAGATGGCAACAAGCTACTGGAAGAAAAAAATTTGATTGTTGCCGGGGGATTGAAATATTCGGCGGTTATGATTTTTTTGGGTTTTGTTTTGTTCTTTTCCGGTTTAATTTGGGGAAGTGCGTTTTTTGGTGCTTGGGTTGGATTACCCTTGGCTATTTCGGGGTCAATAATCTTAATTTTCGGTTTTATTATGCCCAAGCGGACTCTTCAGGGCACGGAGATGAACTTGAGGATTAAAGGCTTCAAACTTTTTATGAAAACGGTGGACAAGGATAGGGCTAAATTTTATGAAGAGGAAAATATTTTTGAAAAGTTTTTGCCCTACGCTATCCTCTTTGCAATAACCGATATTTGGATCAAAAGAATCAAAGAAATTTATGGTGAGGAGTATTTTGCCAATCATGTGCCGGCTTGGTATATCGGAAATAATCCGGCCGGATTTAATGCTGATAGCTTTGGCTCGGCATTGAGCGAATTGTCTAATAGCATTGCATCCAGCACTTCGGCGCCCTCCGGTTCGGGTGGCGGAGGTAGTGCCGGTGGCGGAGGAGGCGGAGGGGGCGGAGGGGGTTGGTGAGCCGACAAATAAAAAGGTAATAAAATTTTAACTAAATTAAAAAATAAATTCAAAAAAATGAGAGAAGGTGAAAATAATATTTTTTATTTAAAAAATAATGAAGGAAAAGTAAGCGGGGCCAATGGGGAAAATTCAACCAAAGAGGGTAAAATTATAAATTTTTGGGATCCTACGGCCGATGAGTTGAGGTTTATCCAAGAAACAGGAAAGATGCCCGAGAATTTGATAAAGAGAAGGGTGTCCGAGTGTCTCGCCAAGGAAGGTTTACCACAAAGACTGGAAACATCGGATGATGAGATAGAAGAATTTTTGCAAAAAAAAGAATATAAAGTCGAGCGAGACGTTCCTCTTCGAGAAAGATTATTCTTTTATATAATCGAAGAATATCGAGAAGATATTTTTAAGGAGCAAATTGATCGAGAAGAATAAAATCCCTCAGATTATTCTTTGTGATTTTTTAGGACCCCATGAGCCCAGATGAACTTTTGAAGTTTTAAGATAGAAATTTTAATGATGCAGTCTTATTTTGTTTTCGGATTTTGTCCGTTTGTGGTATAATTTTAGCGTAAGCAAAATAAAAAATATAAAATGGATTTACACAAAAAAAATCCCAAACCCAAGAGTTTTGTCCATATTAATCACGAGGGAGAATATCTGGAGAGCCCGCATGATTTGATGTTGGATAGAGGTTATGGTACCTTGATGCATTGGCAGGGTCCGGAATATGAGCATTATCCCCGAGAAAAGACTTGGTATGCGGTGGCGGTGGTTATTTTGGCAGTTATAATTATTTATGCTCTGGTAAAAGACAGTCCGATTATGGCGATCACTTTTTTGCTTATCGGGATTGTGGGTTATATACAGTTGGAAAGATTTCCTCGGGTTTTGGATTTTAGAGTGACAACCGACGGAGTAATGGCCGGCAATGAGTTATATGAATTTGAAAATATTAAATCATTTTGGATTTTTTATGAACCTCCGCACACCAAAATTCTCAGTTTGCATACCGACGCTATGTTGACCCCCTTTATTCATATCCCGGTTCACCAGATTGATCCGGTTAAATTGAGAGAAATTTTGCTTGAATATATACCCGAAGTAAAACAAAGCCCGACTTTGACAGACACGGTGGCCAGACTTTTACGAATTTAATTTTTAGATAAAACCTTGCCAGTTTGTCCCGAAGTGTGCTAGGATTTTTTGAGTCGGCCAAAAGCCCTTATAGTTTAATGGATAGAACACAAGCTTGCGGAGCTTGCGATCCAAGTTCGATTCTTGGTAAGGGCACATCTGAAAAGAATAATTTTTCCTTTAAATTTCAAAATATTTGAAATTTTTTTTGTTTTGACATCGGCTCTGAAAAAGGGTATTATATAATAAGGTAAAAAACAAAAATAAATCTTTAAATAAAAAATCCTCTTGTATTATTTTTGCGGAGGAATTGTTTGTATGCTTAAAAAAATAAGGAACATTTACAGGAAAATAACCGGCAAAATATTTGGCAATATTTCCAAAGATATCGGAATAGACTTGGGAACCGCCAATACTTTGGTGTATGTCAAAGGCAAGGGAATCGTTATCAATGAGCCTTCGGTGGTGGCCATCAACAAAAAAACCGGTCAGATTTTGGCCATTGGAAAAAAAGCCAAGCAGATGGTGGGTAAAACTCCCAGCCATATCGTGGCCACGCGTCCCTTGGTGGACGGGGTGGTGAGTGACTTTGATGTAACCGAACAGATGTTGCGTTATTTTATCGATAAAGTTCATCAGGATTCGTTTTCTATTTTGCCTCGCCCCAGGGTTTTGGTGGGAATTCCTTCGGAAGTAACCGAGGTGGAAAAGCGGGCGGTAATTGACGCCACCATCAGTGCCGGAGCGCGCGAAGCTTTTATTATCGATGAACCGATGGCGGCCGCTATCGGAGCGCATTTGCCCGTAACCACGGCGGCCGGTAATATGATTGTTGATATCGGCGGCGGGACCAGTGAGATTGCCGTTATTTCCTTGGGAGGGGTGGTCTCGGCCAGAAGTTTGCGCATCGCCGGGGATGAAATGAATGAGGACATCGTCAGATATTGTCGGGATGAATTCAACCTTTTGATAGGGGAGCGAACCGCCGAAGAAGCCAAGATTGCAATCGGGAGCGCTTATCCTCAAGAGAAAAAAATGACTATGACGGTGCGAGGAAGGGATTTGGTCAGCGGTTTGCCCAAAGAAATAAAGGTAAATGACGAACAAATTCGAGAGGCGCTGTCTCGTTCCACCAGAATTATAGTCAATAATATCAAAACTATTATCGAGGATACTCCGCCGGAATTGATTTCCGACATTATGCAGCGGGGAATAATCTTGGCTGGCGGGGGAAGTATGATTAGGGGTTTTGACAAGCTGATTGCCAATCAAACCGGGATTTCGGTCAGAACCATGGAGGATCCTCTGACGGCGGTGGTGCGCGGAACAGGCATTGTTTTGGAAGATCTGGAATCACTTAAAGATGTTTTGGCTGCCAATCAATATGATGACAGTCCCTTGAGATAAAAAAAGTAAACAAATAGCTATGTCTCAAAAAAAAATTTCCCAAAAAATTTTTAAAGTAATAATTCCTCTTGGTTTGATTGTTTTGGTTATATTTTTTAACCCGTGGGGTTTTTTTGACAAGACAAAGAATTTTTTTATGATGGTGACTTTTCCGGTTCAAAAAGTTTTTTCCAATGCCGGACACAAAATGAGTTCTTTCAGTGAGGCGATAGCCACTATTGGAAAAATAAAAAAAGAAAATAAATATTTATTGGAAGAAAATTTGCGTTTACAATCGGAAAATGTAAAATTTTCTTCGATTGTTAAAGAAAATGAAGATCTCAGGCGCCAATTGGATGTCTTGCCGAGAGAAAAATTTGAATTGACTTCCGCCAATGTTATCGGGAGATATATTTACAATGATAATAATTGGGTTTTGATTGACAGAGGCGAAAGAGACGATCTAAGGAAAGGTATGCCGGTGATAGTTTCGGAGGGGGTCTTGGTCGGAAGAGTGGAGGAAGTTTTCTACTCTTCGGCCAAAGTTGTCTTTATCAGCAATCCCATAATAAATACCAATGTGGAAACTTTGGAAACCGGGGCAGTCGGAATAATTAAGGGTAATTACGGCTTAGGTTTGGTTTTGGATTCGGTTTTGCAGACGGATAATCTCAAAGTGGGAGATAAAGTGGTGACTTCCGATATCAGCCAAAACATCCCCCAAGGTTTGCTGATTGGGGAAATCAAAGAAATTTCTCCGATAAAAAACGACTTGTTTCAAAAAGCGATTGTTTCTTCGCCGGTGGATTTTTTGAAATTGCGATTTGTTTTTATCATTAAGAATCATAATCAATGAGAAAGTTTTTTTTCAGAAGCGGTTTGGTCTTTTTGCTGTTTTTTTTGGAGATGAATTTTTTGAATTTATTTTTTTTTCAGGCTTACGCCGTCAATTTTTCAATTCTTTTGGTGATTGCTTGGGTGGTATCGGTTGACTTTGAAAAGGTGTGGTGGCCGATTTTTTTGCTGGGATTTTTGCATGATTTAATTTTGAGTCAAAAAATCGGCCTGTTTATAATATTTTTCCTTTGTTTGGCGTATGCAATTGGACTGGTATCCAAAAAATTTATTATCGAAAAACGTTTTTCCGGTTTTTTATTGGTGATAATTTTTATTTTGGTCGGATTGTGGATGGGAGAGATGTTGGACATTTTTTTGGATAACGGCTTTAATTTTCCGAATATTTGGATTGATTTGAAAAATAATTATTTCGGAGGAGGAAAAATATTTTGGAGCAGTCTTTTGGCGATAATATGTTTTTATCCGGTTTACAAAACGGTTAATAATCTGGAAAAATATCTCTCTCGACTGGAAAGTCGTCTAAGAATAAGTCTTTAAATAATATGTGGAAAAGCAGAAAATATAAAATTAAAACATCCGGAGAAATGAACGAAATAGCGGATTGTGTTTTATTGAGCGGATCGGAAGTGGCCAAGATTGAAACGCCTTTTAATAAAAGACTTTTGAATTTATTTTGGTTCTTAATCACTCTGATCTTGCTTTTGCTTTTACTGCGGACGGGTTACTTGACTGTTTTTAAGGGCGATTATTATCGGGCGATTGCCAAAGAGAATCGTCTGCGAGTGAGCTATATCAAAGCTCCGCGCGGTCAGATTTTTGACAAGTTCGGTACCCCCTTGGTTTACAATGTGCCCAGTTTGGATCTGGTTATCGATACTCGCAGTTTTGGTCAAGAGTGGGAGGTTTCTTTTGAGACGGGTGAGCAGCTCAAAAAAATCTTTCCCGAAAGATATGCCGAGTTGATGGAAAATTTGAAAAACGGCGCCAAGGGAGATAATTTTATCTTGCTTTTGAAAAACATCAATCAAAAAGAAGCGCTGTTGGTGGTGGAAAATTATGAAAAATTAATCGGCGTACAAGTGACCAAGACCGCCATCAGGGATTATGTGGACGGCTTGATTTTTTCCAATATTATCGGTTATGAAGGAAAAATCAAAAAAGAAGAACTTTCCGAAAATCCGGATTATTTATTGACCGACTCGATCGGTAAAAAGGGCTTGGAAAAGCAATACGAAAAATATCTGCGCGGAAAAATGGGCAAGGTTAATGTGGAAGTCGATTCCAAGGGGCGGGCGGTCAGGGAATTGGGAGTGACTAACCCCGAGCCGGGTAATGATTTGGTTTTAAACATTGATAGTCAATTGCAGAAAAAAATATTTGACAGCTTGTCTGCGATTTTGGAAAAAGAAGATTTAAAAGCCGGAGCGGCGGTAGCCTTGGATCCCAGAAACGGGGGGGTGTTGGCGATGGTGAGTGTGCCCAGTTTCGATAATAATCTTTTTGCGCGCGGGATCTCGACGGAGGATTATGCCAAAATTGCCGAAGATGAAAATAAACCGATGTTCAATCGAGCTATCTCGGGAGAATATGCGCCGGGTTCCACCTTTAAACCGGTAATGGCCAGTGCCGCCTTGACGGAGGGAGTTATCAATCAAAGTACTCAGATAGAAAGTAAGGGAGGAATTGGCGTAGGAAGTTGGTTTTTCGGAGATTGGAAAGCGCACGGTTTTACCGATGTAAAAAGAGCCCTGGCGGTTTCCAGTGATGTATTTTTTTATTCGGTAGGTGGCGGTTACGGCGGAATTCGAGGCATTGGGATTGAAAATATTAAAAAATACGCCAATCTTTTCGGTTACGGAGAAACTACCGGAATAGATATTCCCAATGAAGCCAAAGGTTTTATTCCGACTGAAGGGTGGAAAGAAGAGACCCTGAATGAAAAATGGTATATCGGTAATACTTATCATGCCTCAATCGGACAGGGTTATATTACCGCCACGCCTTTGCAAGTGGCCGGCAGTATTGTGCCGGTAGCCAACGGCGGGATTTTGTATCGACCCAAGATAGTTTCCCAGATCAAAAACGGTCCTCAGAGTTCTTATAATAAATCCGAAATTATCAGGCAAGATTTTATCCGACCGGAAATTTTAAAAACGGTCCGAGAAGGAATGCGCATGACGGTTACCGAGGGGACGGCTCAGATGCTCAATGATTTACCGGTGGAAGTGGCAGGTAAAACCGGAACGGCACAATTCGGCAATGAAGAAAAAGCCCATGGCTGGTTTGTGTCTTTTGCGCCTTACGAAAATCCGGAGAT
The DNA here is from genome assembly GCA_034007405.1 of Candidatus Moraniibacteriota bacterium. GTDB lineage: Bacteria > Patescibacteriota > Minisyncoccia > Moranbacterales > UBA9337 > UBA9337. The sequence continues at coordinate 25,075 of JAVEQZ010000005.1, forward strand.
TGTTATGGTGGTGATGGTAGAGGGTCAAGATGAGGACGGTTTCAATGCCGTACCGGTGACTCATGAGGTTTACAATTGGTACTTTTCGCGTTAAGCTGGGAAGTGGTTGAATAGTTTTTAGTTGATTAGTTAAATAGGTTTTTAGCTGGTAACATTATTGAAATAGTTGTTTTGATGTTTACTTGGTAAAATTGATTTGTTTATGAATATTAAAGAAGAGTTAAGTGACTTTAAGCAAAAAGTTGATCCGGAATTGGAAGTTTTTTTTGATCGGATAATCGCCGATTCTCAAAAAAACAATTTTATCACCACCGATGCGCTCAAACAGGTAAAAAAAATAACTTTGTCGGGAGGCAAGCGATTGCGTCCGGCTTTGATGTATTGGGGTTATCAAGGAGTGGGTGGAAATAAGGAACAAGAAATTATCAAAACTTCTATCAGTATCGAGTTGATTCATATTTTTCTTTTGATCCACGATGATATTATCGATAATGATAAGACTCGTCATGGAGAAAAAACTATTCATACTCTTTATGCTCAGAAAGGAAAAAAAATTTGTCGCGGAGAGCGTGACTCTCGGCACTTTGGTAACTCTATCGCTATTGTGGTGGGGGATATAATCGGGGCTTTGGGTAATCGAGTTTTATTTCAATCCGATTTTCCTCCGGAATTGGTGATTCGCGCCCTTTCTCTTTTGCAGGACATTGTCGCGCGGGTGGCGGTCGGAGAGGCGCAGGATGTTTTTATCGAGCATCGGAGAAAGTCCACTGAAGCGGAGGTTTTGGATATGTATAAAAACAAAACCGCCAAATATACCATTGAGGGACCTTTGCATTTGGGGGCGATTTTGGCCGGAGCGGATGAAAAAGTTTTAAAAGCTATTTCTAAGTTCTCGGTGCCAATCGGGACCGCTTTTCAGATTCAAGATGATATTTTGGGAGTTTTTGGCAATGAACGAAAAATCGGCAAACCGGTTGGTTCGGATATTCGTGAGGGCAAGCAGACTCTTTTGGTAGTCAGGGCTCTGGAAAAAGGAACCGGTGAACAAAAAGAGATTATTCGTCAGTTATTGGGTAAAAAAGATATTACCCCCGGAGAAATAGAATTATTTAAGCAAATTATAATTGAAACTTCTTCTCTTAAATATGCTCAAGATTTAGCTCAAAAGCTTATCGTAGAAGGCAAGGAGGCTTTGGAGGATTTGACATTTAAAAAAGAAGCCAAGGACTTTTTGAGCGGCGTGGCGGATTATATGATGGAACGGGAAATTTAAATAATTTTTTTAACTTTTAAAAAAATAAAAATATGAACGAAATCTCCAAATTTGATTTTTCCAAAATAGAAGATCAAAAAAAATTTGATG
>JAVEQZ010000006.1:0-26342 GCA_034007405.1 Candidatus Moraniibacteriota bacterium
AATTCCAGATTCTTGGCCGCTTCTTTCATTTCTTTTTCTTTTTGTTTAATATAACCGTTGATGTCTTCCAGGGTTTCCAGTTTGACAAATTCACTAGATAAAACCGGATTAATTTCGTGATCCACAATAGACTCGATTTTCTTTTTTATCGTCTGGGGAGTGATGTGGTGCTTTTTGTTATAAGCTGTTTGAATCGTCCGTCTTCTGTCAGTCTCTCGAATGGCTCGTTCTAATGAACCGGTAATATTATCGGCGTAAAGAATTACTCGTCCCCGAACATTTCTGGCCGCCCGCCCAATAGTTTGAATAAGCGAAGTTTCACTGCGCAAAAATCCCTCCTTATCCGCATCAAAAATTGCCACCAAGGAAACCTCAGGCAGATCAAGTCCTTCTCGTAAAAGATTTACTCCCACCAAAACATCAAATTTACCCCGACGCAAATCTTCCAGAGTTTTAATCCTATCCAGAGTATCTACATCCGAATGCAGATACTGAGATTTAATTTGATTTTCTTTAAAAAATTCAGCCAAATTTTCCGCCTGCTTCTTAGTTAGAGTAGTGATTAGAACTCTTTCTTTGCGAGCGGCCACCGTTTTTATTTCTCCCAAGATATCTTTAACTTGAGTTTTGGCGCTCCGCACTATCAGCTCCGGATCAATCAAACCGGTTGGACGGATGATTTGCTCCACCACCTTGGTGGAATTTTCTTTTTCATATTTAGCCGGTGTGGCACTGACCAAAATCGCTTGACCGATCTTTTCTTCAAATTCTTTGAATTTCAAAGGTCGATTATCCAAAGCGCTAGGAAGACGAAAGCCATTATTGACCAAATTTTCTTTTCTGGATCTATCGCCAAAATACATTCCTCCGACCTGAGGAACAGTCACATGCGATTCATCAATCACCATCAAAAAGTCGTCTCCGAAATAATCAATTAAAGTATAAGGTGATTCCCCCGCCTTTCTTTCACTCAAATATCGAGAATAGTTCTCTATTCCGTTACAATAACCCACTTCGCGCATCATCTCAATATCATATTTGGTTCTTTTTTGAATCCTCTCCGCTTCCAATAATTTTCCATTCTTTTGAAAATATTTGACTCGCTTTTCCATTTCCAACTCTATTTCCTTGAGAATATCCTCCATTATTTCCTCAGGCATTACAAAGTGCTTGGCCGGAAAAATCATCACTTTTTCCAATTCACTCAATTCATCCTGCGTAAGCATATCCCTTTCGGTAATAGAGCTTATTTTATCCTCAAAAATCTCAATTCGAGTGATCACTTCTCTGCCGGGTGAAACTATCTCGATTGTCTCACCGATAGCCCTGAATTTTCCCCGTTCCAAAATATCGCTCCTGGAATAGTACATTCCGATTAAATCACTGATTATTTCCGCCCTGGTTTTTTTATCTCCTCTTTTTAAAGTCAAAGTAATTTCTTCATAACGGGCCGGACTGCCTAATCCGTAAATACAAGAAACGCTAGCCACCACAATCACATCCTTTCTGGATAAAACCGAAGCGGTGGCGCTATGGCGAAGCTTGTCAATTTCATCATTGATCTGAGTTTCTTTTTCAATATAGGTATCGGTGGAGCTGATATAGGCCTCCGGCTGATAATAATCATAATAACTGACAAAATATTCCACCGCGTTATTGGGGAAAAAAGCTCGAAATTCCTGAGTCAATTGAGCAGCTAAGGTTTTATTAGGCGCTATTACCAAGGTCGGCTTTTGCACTTTTTCAATCACATTGGCCACGGTAAAAGTTTTACCGCTTCCCGTCACACCCAAAAGCGTTTGGAATTTGTTTCCCTTTTTCAGACCCTTGACCAACTCTTCAATCGCTTTGGGCTGATCTCCGGCCGGTTTAAATTTTGAATTTATTTTAAATTTCATAATCGAATTATACAGCATTAGACTTCAAAAAATAATACCATATTTTTTATAAAATTTCAACTACGGCGTTTCGATCAAGTCATCAGTCATCCGCAATCAGTCATTAAAATGCATTTCTATCTTCGATGACTGATGACTTTTGACTCGATGACCTTGATATAATTTCACAAAAAATAAAAAGTGACCAAATTTTTTTATGGCCACTTCTTTTTTATTGTTTTGAAAACCTATTTCTTCTTCTTTCCTTTTCCGCTAGCCATAAATAATCCGGCTACGGTTCCAAGAGCGGCTCCGATTCCGGCAGCAATAGCAGCCGCTTTTTCAGGATTCTTCTTGATATAACTTCCCACCTTTTTAGAAGTTGATTCCAACTCCTTTTCAATCTTTTTGATTTCTTTCATAGCAGCACCCTCCAGCTCAGCCCCTTTCTTTTTGGCTTTAGCAATGTTGGTGTCCACAACTTTTTTCACTTCTTTTTTTATTTCTTGTGTATCCATTTTTTTGTTTTTGTTAATTCCTTAATATTAACAAAAAATATTAAATTAATTATTCTTACTCAACAAATAACCCGCTCCCAAAACCAAGATTCCCACAAACCCGTATCCTATCCAGCTAGCCTCTTCACTTACAAAAGTGTTTACGTAAAGAGCTACACAAACAAGGATAAATATCAGACCGATTAAAATCAACAATGCGCCCAAAGCTCTTCTTTTCAAATCCTTGGTCCAGTTTTTAACCTTGGTGGAGATGGTGTCCCCGACTCTGGATAGAATATTGGCGGTAAAAATCTGCCCCAATTCTTTCCAAGCTCCGCCAGATTCTTTCTTCTTCTTGGTTTTATTTTTGGTTTCCATTTTTAATTTGGTTTAATTTTTTATATTTCTTAAATTATAGCACTTTTTGGAGACAAAAACAAATTCGCACTATTTGTTTTTTCTGGCTCGACCATAAGCATCAGCCGCTTTGATAGCCGCAAAAACAGATTCGGCCGTAATCGGCACCAATTCGTTATAGATAGTTTCTCCTTCGGCGCAAGCTCGCTCGGCTACCTTCATCAAATCCTCGTCGCTCGGATTTTTTAGCCCCACTTCCTCCAGAGTGGTTGGCAATCCGATTGCTTCGCAAAAATCATAAACATCATCGATAAAATCAGGATGCTTATCGGTCAAAAATAAAGAAGCAACCACTCCGATAGAAACTTTTTCTCCATGGAAATAAGCATGGGTCGGTTCCAATACGGTTAATCCGTTATGAATCGCATGGCAAGAAGAAATTCCCCCGCTCTCAAATCCGAGTCCGGATAAAAGAGTATTGGCCTCAATGACTTTTTCCAAGGCCGGAGTGACTACTTTATTTTCATTGGAAACTTTGGCAATTACTCCGTATTCAAACAAAGTGTCAAAGCACAACTTGGCCAAGGCATAAGCGGTCATTGTTCCTTTGCCGGAAGCGAAATTGTCGGCATATTTTATTTGACAAGAGCGGGCCTCCAGCCAAGTAGCCAAAGCGTCTCCCATTCCGGAAATCAAAAATCTGACCGGAGAATTGGCAATAACTTCCGTATCCACTAAAACCACATTGGGATTGGAAGGCAAAAATAAGTATCTATCCACTACTCCTTCATCGGTATAAATTACCGACAAAGCGCTGCAAGGCGCATCAGTCGAAGCAATAGTCGGGATAACAATTACCGGCAACTTCAATTCGTAAGCCGCCGCTTTGGCGGTATCGATAGCTTTACCGCCTCCGATAGCGATAACTACATCACTATTATTTTCCTTAATTAAAGCAATATTTCTTTGAATCTCCTTATCACAACATTCCCCGTTAAACTTTTCAAACTTTATCTCGATTTCTTTCTCGATTCCCGCTTTGTATTTGGGAACTATTGAGTCTAAGGCAAAAGCATCGCAAACGACGAAAGCTTTTTTACCGAATTTTTCCACTTCTTTTGGCAGGTTGGAAAGTGCGCCTGCTCCCTGGACGTATCTCCCAGGAAAAATACTTGTTTGTATCATTTTTTTGTTTTTTAATTATTAAAAATAAAAACGGGGACCATAAATGGTGCACCCGTTTTTTAATACTTTTTAATTATAGCATATTTTTCGACCGAAGTCAAAGGATAACAGTCATCAGGGAGTTATTTTGACATTAAGTCATTTAAAATTCCCGTCTGCCAGCAGATGCTAAAATGTTTCAAAGTAACAATAGATTTATTATACAAAATACTAAATACGTAATACTAAATACTATTTAATTCCCATCAGCTCCACCTCAAAAATCAAAGTAGCATTGGGTGGAATCACTCCGCCAGCACCTTGGGCTCCATAGCCCATTTCTGATGGAATAGTAAGAGTTCTTTTTTCTCCCACCTTCATATCAAGAAGACCTTGTTCCCAACCAGCAATTACTTGTCCTTGTCCAATTGTGAAGTCAAAAGGTGTTCCCCTATCCACACTTGAATCAAACTTGGTTCCATCCTCCAATTTGCCGGTATAATGTACCGAGATAGTATCTCCCGCTTTAGTAACCTTGTCACCTGTCCCCTCTTGGGTGGTCTCTATTTTTAGATCCATATTTTTTTGATTATTATTTTGATTAACCGGTTCTTGTTTTTGAGTTTTTGCAACTTCTTTTTCCGCCGTTTTTATTCCGGCCACTTCCCTTTCAGTAGAAGGATTCCAATCGTTTACATATTTGTAAACAAACACTCCTCCCACCAAAAGCAAAATTGCCAATAATACATTTGTTTTCATATTTTATATTTTATTATTTAATTAACTAGTTATTTTTTTAATGACTTTATAAAAATTTTAAATTTTCCTTTCGTAAATTCGTAAAAATTCGTAATTTGTAGAGAGAAACCGTGGACCATGCCGGACTCGAACCGGCCACCTCTCCCATGCCATGGGAGCACTCTACCAGATGAGCTAATGGCCCTTATCTCGCTAGATAAAACTACTTACCTATAATATAGGCTTAACAAAAAAGCGTCAATAACTAAATACAAGACGCAATCAGTCATCAGTCAAAAGTCCTCATTAACATTCTTCAATGTTCAATAATCGATATTCATTCCACACCTACTCGTCTCACTAGCTTGCCGAAGCGGACCGGCCGGCAGGGATATTCAATATTAAAATTTTTAATAACATACATAGACTGGACAAATTTCTGTTTTTATCTATAATGGTAAAGTAAGTTTAAAAATTGGCTACAAGCGGGATTACCTCGCCGTAGCAAAGCGCAAGCGGGTGTCGTATAGTGGCTTATTATATCAGCCTTCCAAGCTGAGGACGAGGGTTCGATTCCCTTCACCCGCTCAAATGAGATATTTCTACCCCGAACCTATTCGTTAGGTTGCGTAAAATATCTTGAGGCAACTTCAATTTAATATGAAGGCGAAAAGGGATTTGACGATCCTTTTTTTGTATCCCAGCTATCTTTTCAGATGTTTTAACTGGTCTGGAATAGACGATTACCTCTTCTATAAGTTCGTGTAATAATGTATAGGTTTCATTTCGGTCTTTAAATATACCTTCAACTCCTTTGCTATATTTTTCTGAAAAGAGATTAAGAGTATCCTCGTACCCTTTAGAAATAATGTTTTCTGATATTTGTCTTTCAATATCATTAAGTTCTATCCGTAGTTTTTTATCACTCTCGGCAAATTCTGCAAAGCTTTTATTAACTTCTTCAAGTGAAATATGGCCCGCTTCTCTCATTTCTCGCGTTCTAAGTTTCTTTCCCGGCAAAGAATTTATCAATCCGACTATTTGTGATTGCTTTCTTTTTAGATGAGATAAGGCACTTTTTGAAGATTTTAGTTTAGATTGATGATTGTATGTTGCAATTGGGTCCTCTATTATTTTTCTACAAAAATTTATTATATAATCTTCTATTTCCTTTCCTGGCAAGGGCAATGTAGTACAAATCTTATCGTGTTTACTCTTGTTTTTTCTGCCACATTTATAATAATATGAAAAATTTCCACTCTTTTTAACCTTTTTTCTTTCTCCAATCCAGTAAATTCTTCCTTTGTCTTCTCCTTCATAGCAAGAATCGCAACGAAGTAAACCACTTAATAGATAAGTATGCCCAGATTTACCTTGCTTTCTTTCGTGCTTAATAGATTGCAATACTTTTTGTGCCTTATTAAATGTTAAACGATCAATTATCGCAGGAGCTTTTACATCTGCAAGAGTCCACTCTTCTCTAGGGCGTCGCACTCCTCGCTTAGCTTTATTGTAATAAATATTTCCTATATAAACTTCATCTTGCAAAATTTTTCTAATAACTTCAGACCTCCAAAAATAAGAAGAGGTTTTCTTTTTCATTGCTCCTTTTTTCTTTTTGTTAACAATGGCGGAAGCTTCCGGACTTAAATATTTTTCATCCATTAAAATTTGGCTTATCTGATATGGTCCAGCCTTTTTATTCACGCATAAGTCAAAAATGTATTTTACTGTAGCACTTTCTTTCTTTGAAATTTTTAGTAGTTTATCTAATCCTTTTTGAAAACCAAATGTTGCATAACTTCCCATAACAACACCTTTTTTGATTGCCTGCATTCTTCCGTCTTGTGTTCTTTGGGTTATGGTTTCTCTTTCAAGTTCAGCAATAACACCAATTATGTTCAGCATTGCCTTACCAAATGGCGTTGAAGTGTCGATACTTTCATTGGCTGAGATAAATTCTATTTTATGTTCTTCAAAGAAATCTATAACACTTAATAAGATTTTCAATTTTCGAGCAAAGCGATCTATTTTATAAACTGCCACGACATCAAAAGGTTTATTGCCTTCAGGGGCCAATAGAACGTCTTCTTTTAGCTTGGAAAAGGCGGGCCGTTCATCTAAATCCATAGTTCCGCTAATACCGTCTTCCATATAGACATAGTTTTCTCCTGCAAGCACCCATTTATCTTTTCCATTATCCAATCTACCCTTAGACTTAATAAGGCTCACTAAGGCCTCTTTTTGAAGGTCTGGGCCGTATCTCTCTACCTGTTCCTCAGTGGAAACTCGTATATAAAGAGCAACTTTCTTGCTTTCTGTTTGTTCATCTTTATTCTCCATAGTTAAATAAAGGTTAAAGGGTAAGAATATATACGAAGTATATAAAAAAATAGGCGGCGAATTAATAATTTTATTGTAGCAGAATATTGTTTTTTTGTCTTAAGGGTGTTAAATTAGATATGTATCCATATTCAAATATACACCAAAGAGGGCAAGCTAAAACTTGTTCCAATCATATTTTTCAGTGGGCGATTCGGCGCACGTGATTGGAACACTTTGGTGTTTTCTTGAATGTGGATACCGTCGGGTCGTCCTCTCAAGAGAAATTTCCCGACGACTTAATTATTAAGTCGTTTTTTGTTTTATGAAAAACAAGGTATTATTCACGCTTCTAATTTTTCTGTTAGGAGTACCTTTTTTCGTAGGTGCGGTTGAATCACCCAAAACTTGGGATGAAGCCAATAGATTAGCAAAAGAGAACTATGCTGAACTTGTTAAAGAAAATGAAGAGCGACAAGCCCAAGAACTGATAAAAAATGAAGAATACACAACATCAAACAATGTGAAGCCTTCATCTACAGATAAATCAATAATAGGAAAGGATATAAAAGGAGTAACATTATTTATAACAATAATTTTAAGTGTACTGTTCACTTGGGGACTGGGCTTAATAATTCCGATACTTTTACGTTTTGTTTTTTTAAAAAGACCTGTTTCTATAATTATTGCTATCGCCATAGTCGTTGTGACTTATTTTATTCAAATTGGTCTTGCCATTGAGATGAGTGGCACAAACAAGGGTCACTTTGCTCCATTTTTAATAGCAATTGTGGCTTATTTTATTATGCGAAAAGGTTACAAAAGTAAGTAGTCAAAATGAATACCGGTTTTGATAAAAATAATTTAAATACTTATAACTAAAAAAATCTATGAAAAAAATCTTGCCTTCAATCACAATACTATTTGTAGTATTAGTTTTTTCCGGTTGTGATAGAGAGTCAGAAAAAGCAAAAAATCAAGAAGAGACTGCTAACGTAGAAGCTCAATTTAAACTAAGCGAACAGCAACAAATAGATGAATTGCAAAAATTAAAAGATGAGCAATTAAAAATAGCAGAAGAGAAAAAACAAATAATATTATCTGAGCAAAATAAAAATATGGAACTTGATAAATGTAATGACAGAAAGTATATGTGCGAAAATAAGATTTCTAAAATTAAAAATATTAATTACGAAGGAGAACAAATTCACGTTAGCACTGTTGATGACTCAAGCAAGCAAATAAAAACACTTAAAAAAAGTATAGACCAATGGGAAAGTAGAAAAAAAACCTGTAATACTGGAAGTGATTCACAAATAAAGGATTGCAAGGATATACTTGATAAGTTGATATCTGAGGGAGAGAATGACATAAAGGAAATAGAGAGATTAACAGAAAAGGCGGAAAAAGAAATGAATAAAATAGCCACTAGCAGTGAATGCAATGGCTATAAGAGCTCTTGTGAATAATAAAAAATGTCTGAAAATGTCTGAAATATAGAAAAATTATAATATATTACAAAAAATACCCATTTATGCTTAAAATAAAGGGTAAATTCGCTTTTTTGTGTAAATTTAAAATCTCTGAAAATCTCTGAATTTCTATGAAATTCTATGAAATACAAATGTATGAAAATATATGAAATTTTAAAGTAAAAAACAGCTAGTATTTTAAATATTTTTTTACAGAATACAATAATAAATTGATAGTAAATATTATTTGTGTTTTTTTCCGTGAATTTTGCCATTTCTATCAAATAATAGGATATAGCATAAATCATTTTCTCTTCCGCCAAATACTCTAAATTTTCCAGTTCCAACACCGTTAACTCGAAAGTGAAAAAAATTTGTTAAATGTGAAAATTCTCTTGATAATTTTTTATATGCTTCACTCTCTTTTTTTTCAATACTGAAACCTTTCTCTCTGCCCAAATCAACAACTTGTTTCCAGTTTAGTTCTTCAAGATGTCCTAGTCTTGCATATAATTTTTCAGCTTCCTGTTTGCTTATTTTCAATAAACAAAAATCGTGATTATTCAAATAAACATCACAATGTTTGAGGCTAAATCTTATGGATTTCTCAAAATCAATTAAAGGCACCTTTGCATTTAGCTTGCCATTAGTGAAAGAGTCAAGTATGCCAGGTGAAGAATTTAGTCTACCCATTGAATTTTGATTTAAAATCAAAAAGTCCTTTGTAATAATCTCTTAATACCTTTTTTTCTATTATTATATCTTTGCACCCCTTGACATATGATTCCTTCCACGGAGCGTGATTGTGGGTTATATTAATTAACTCATATGCTGAATATTTTCCGAAAAGCTCCCAGACGGATTTTAAAAATTCAGCAATTTTCTTGTCATCAATCTTATATTCAAAATTAGAAGTTGTTATTGTTGAATTACCTTTTCTTGAATATTTTGAATACACCTCTTTAATTACGGGACCATACTGCCAAGACTGAATTTCTTCATTGAAAAGAGCTTTATTATAAATAGATAAGTAAACCGCCTGAGCAAAATATAGAATTTTTTGTAGTTTTAGATGAGTAATACCTTCAGATAAATTGTCATCAATCATTTTTTGAGAGGCAATACGAATAAAAAAATCTGCAATATCAAAAACAGAAATATTTTCAGAGGCTATTACCTTTGAGTTATTTTTTTTCATCTTTTTAAGTTTATATTTTATTTGATGATTGTACTTTCTTTTTTTGTGTTTTGTCAAGATATGCTTCTTTTTTAGTATAGTATATTTTATTGTTTAATACAAAATTTTTTGATCAAGTTTTCGATTTATTAAACAAAAAATGAAGCAATTTTTCATCATCTTGTTCCGTGGATGAAAATTCTACATCAAGAGATACCTTCTTATTATCTATTTTTATGCTAGGATTAGCAGAAGAAAAACAATAGGTTATTTTACCCTCCTCATCTTTCTTGGTGGATTCAATGGAAAAATCAACCTTTTCACCTAAAAATTTTTCTAAGTTTCTTAGCCCTTTTAAGACATTTTCTTCAGCATTATTATGTTTAATTTTCAACTTAGAAGATTCTTTTTTCATATAATTATTAATTGTTGTTACTTGTTATAAATAATGTCCTATAATCATAAAATTATTTCATAATTATACCATAGTAGACAAAGATCTGAAATTACCAGTAAGTTCATTGACATTGGCTTTAAATAGCCTTAACATTAAATAAAATTATGAAATCACCCCTCTATATAATTAAAAACTTTTTAGAAAAAAGTCAAAATATTTTTTTAGAATTTTTCATAGATACTGTGAAATATAAAATTCCCTTTTTTCTATTCAACAAGAAAAGTTTCTGGATAGTAAAAAAATGGCTCGGGAAGTGGCTTTCTTTTAATTTTTGGAGGTCTCTGTTTAGTTTTAACCAGAATTCAAAGAATGGAAGCAAGCACGTAACTCTTTTTTCAGCCTCCTTGCCATCAATTCTTGCTATTTTTTTGCCTGCAATTATTCTTGTTGCTTTGATGCAATATTTACCACAACTATATTCATTACCAGAAAAAATAAGCTTAGAAATAAATAAAGATGCAACAAGAGATCTTTTTGCGTCCATAGCCTCAATAACAGGAGTTTTTTTAGCTCTCTATTTTACATCACTAAGTATGGTAGCTGGCAATTTATTTGCCAAAGTATCAGATGACATAAGAAACTTATTTATAAGAGAAAAGGTGGGCTACCAATATATTTGGATTCTTACTTTGACTATGGTTATCAGCGTTCTTTATGTTTTGCTTGGGACCATAAACAATATTATACCGTCTAGCTACGGAGTTATTATTGTTTCTTTATTGGCTATTTATGGGATAATACGATTTATGTATTTAGGGTTTAGAACATTCTATTTCTTTGATCCAACTAAGCTTAGTGGAATAGCAAGGGAAGATATAGAGATTTTTATGGAAGCAGCAACTGTTAATGGATTTAGATGGAAAAATAAAAATTTTCAATATCATTACCAAAGACAAGCAAATAATAGTTTAACGACATTAAAAAGATTAATTATATTTGCTTCTGATAAGTTACAATTGTTTAAAACACAATTATTCGCAATGTCTGCAAGCATATGTAAAATATTAGAGACATATGAAGCAAAAAAAAGAAGAATTCCCACGACTAGCTTTTGGTTTTCAGATAAAACTTCATTTCAAAACTGGATGTTGGCAGATTCAACTTCCGTCATTTTGGCCCTTAACACAGGAACAACGATACAACCAAAAGTTGAAAAGGATTTGCATTGGTTTGAGAAACGAGCAATAGCAATATCGCTTAGCCCTTTGGATTTATTTATAGAAACAAACGCTAGCTCCTCCCTGATTCAACAATCCATTGAAAATTATATTGGAATAACAACACTCATAAGCGGAAATTTAGATAAAATTACAGCAGAAATTTTGCTTGAAGGATTAGAAAAATCAATACAACCTCTCTATGAAAAAAGTGAAAATGAAAAAGAAATAGAGCTCATTTCGATTACCGACTCTCATTCAAGGATTCCTATAGGTCTTGTAATAGGACTTGATTTATCAACAGATAAATCTTCGTTTGATTCAAAGTTAAGGCAGATAGATTGGAAGTCTAATAGATGGCCATATGCAAGTGATTTTCCCTCCATTATAATACAAGACTCCGAAGTTATTAGGGATTCTTTGCAATTCGAAAAGGGTATCGAGGATGCATTGAAGAGCCCAGCTTGGTATTTAGAGACTTTGCATACAAGAAATTATCTCAATGCTTTTAAAAATTATTTTGAATATTTAGTTGATTTAAGTGATGCTTATTTTAAAAAACGAATAGAGGCTTTCAAGATAAAAAAACAGTATATTTGTGCGGCACAAGTTGCACAAAGATGGCAAGAATACCTGAATAAATTTGAGGGCAGGACAGACGATGTTGAAAGTTTCTTTAAGCACTGTGAAAAATATAGATTGGTTAAGGATTTGCCCTGGATAGAAGTCAATTTCGTGGAAATTAAAAAAAGAGTTAAAAAATGGCAAAAAGAAGCGGTCATTGCGTTAGCTGAAATGCTCCCTTATCTGGATGATATTGATTCTGATAATTTGCCTGATTATTTTGGTCAAGCATATACATTTGCTTCCCAGGAGGTTTATGATGCATCATTAACAAACGACCAGGAAACATTTAATAAAATTTTTCCCTATGTCTTCTCGGCCGCCCTTAAGGCCCAACAAAAAATAAATAAAAAAACCGAGAAATGGAACACTAATAGCAGAATTTTATTTTCTATGGATCCCTTGATTGATATTCTGGAATTAAGTGGATATGCAAAGATTTATTCCGAACTTTATGAAGATACTGGTTTATGGGATTCTTGTAAAATTGTTTGGGAACAATATCTTAATGATGAAAGGGGCAAGGATAAAATAGAGTTCATTGCTACTCTTATGCGTTATAAAAAGACTCAGCTTGGAATTATGCCCAAAGATATGATTAGGAGCAACTGGGAGATAAACCTTATTAAAAAATTGAATGAGAAAAATCTAATAAGCGACACTTTCTCTCGTCTGCACAGCGAAGATGACGAAAAAGTTTCGCATAACAGTAAATTAATAAGAGAAATTGCCTCACGCGGTCCGTATGTGTTTGTTAAGACTGTCGACTTGTTTATTTCATTATATATAAAAAAACATCCGAATGCTCAGGATGTTGATTTGTCATTTGCGAGAGATTTTATTGATGAAGAATAGTATGAATTTATTTAAAATAATTTTTACAAAGACTTTTGCTCTGATAACAGGGTATAAATTTATAATTCCTGATTACAGCAAGGGAGAACGGGTAACGATAGAAATACCTGGCAATTTATATTCTAAAAGAAATGATTACACTAGCTACGCACATATGTTAATAGAAGATTTTCACAACTCTATAATGCCAGTTTTGAGAATAAATGATAATAGTAAATTTGAGGTCAGGATTAATCCTCAAAATAGTGAAGTGGAAGAATCGATAAAGGAGGCAATATCTTCGGATGGACGAAGTTTAAATTTAAATGATGCTGTATGCGATTTTGTTAGGGAGGCTACTCAGCAAATTTTTTATTATGGATCTGCATCTTATGAAATAATTCAAGATGAGGACGGTATGGAACTTGTCAGAATTAATCCTTGGAGTGTAGTAAAAATATCTGATAGTTTTTTTCAAATAATAAACAGGGTTATAGCAAAAAAGATTAAAATAAAGCCAAAAGTTATTAATCTTAGTGGCGATAAAATTTTCTATGTTTCAATGCCCAAAAAGCTGAGCTCTTCCAAACGGCTACACAGAATGTTAGGAAGACTGGTAAAAATTAGTGATCCAATTTTACCAAAGTTTGCGTTAGAGTCTTTGGAGCTTGATGAAGGAATTGAGTTCGATCAAAAGCAGTTTTGGGCACTGAGAGAAATTCAAATTCTAAGAATGACAAAAAAACTTGGGTGGAATGGTAGGGGCATCTCGAGCGATAAATTATTGGAGTATTATAATATTTACAAACTTTTACAATTTCATAAAGCCAAGGCTTTGATACGCGAAGCTATCTTTATTGAATTAAACAGAGTATTTAAAAACATATATGATATCGATATGGTCATTTCGGGTCTTCCCACTTCAAACAGAATTGATGAATTGATTAGTAAAATGAAAAATGGTAATATCGCTTTTGCAGACATAGTAAATGAAGTGCTACCTCAAAATAATGCTTAAATAAGTTTACTAATAATTTAGTTTTTTGGTTGTTAAATTTATTAATTAAACACTGACACGACCTTGTTTTATTCCTATCCTCTTGATTTTTTTATCAATATTCAATAGAATGAATGTTAGATTGTACTTTTCTTTGATTAGTTCGGGGTAGGAAGTTCTCCCGCTCACCTAAAATAACCCCGAACTGCGGGGTTTTTTATTACCCCGGATAAACTTGCCTGCCGACAGACAAGAATCTGATTTTTGTGCTAAAATTATAATGCAATAATTTTTAAAGAATAAATTATGACACATACAAGTTTCAATAGAAAAACATGGCCAATTCAGCTGTTTTTTAGCATCCCATTTATTTTTCTATCCCTTACACAGCTAATTTCCTTTTTTGCAGCTTGTGAATTAAATGTGGGTGGCATAGATGATTCCTGTGTTTTATTTGGAATAGAAGCACACAGACTTTTTGAAATCTCTCAAGCTTTAATGTTTTACTCTATGTTTCCGCCAATAGGACTGCTAATGTTACTAAGTATGGCAGCAACACTAAATCTATTCATAGTTTTTCTTATATTTATAAAAAATAAGAATGAGCATGCCTTTATATTTATTATTACTGCATTAATATTACTAATCATTGCATCAACATATGGCAGATATGCCTGGCATTTGGCGGAAGAAAAAAATATGAAAAAAGAGAATGCGGATCTGGCAGAATTCATATTGAGTTATGATTACACCGAGCAAAATACCAACACTAATCAATGGAAAAGCTTAGATCTGTATTTTACCGATGATATAATCAAATATCCCAATGATTGGACTTACAGCAGAGAAGATCGATACGCCGATTTAGGCGAATATTTCAATTTTTATGATGAAAACGGTAAGTATAAAAAAATGATGTCGGATGGAATGCGTGAAAGCACACCATTAACATTTGGCTATACAATTGATAATAATTCAAATGATTATATAAAAAGTTTTTGCAACAACCAATACAATGATGATTTTTTTAAAAGGTGCAGAAAAATAAAGGGACACAATATTAGAGTGAATAATAATTATGCAGGCGTAAGTGTTGAAATTTTGATTCCCAAAGAAAATAATTTTGCAATGATTGCAAATTTTAAAATAAATTCCAGATGGGCTAATGAAAATTCTCAGACCAGACAATCAATTGCTGAAATGATATATTACACCACTAATTTTTCGGATAATATAAATTATCAAAAAATAATAACCAACAGAAATAATCCTCTATCTAATGAAAAGATTGAAATGGACCAGTTTAATAATTTAATCGAATCACTTACTGAATTTAAATGTAGCTTTTCATTGGAAAATGATAATGATTATATGAAAAATATAAATGAAGCATATAAAGCTACTCAAAGTAATAATTATTCATTATCATTACAACATCTTGATTGGGCTAGAAAGAAAATGATAAATCAAGAAAATTTTTTGAAAAAAGAGGTTATTGGTGTATCTCATTCAATAATACCCGATGATATTCTCGAAAAATATGAAAACAAAAACTTTCCCCCAACGGATATCCTGCAAGATTTAGGTTACAAAATATTGTTAGTAGATAACTCTGTAAAAAATAATGGCATTCTTAGTAACAAAGATTATTTGCAAATTAAAAAGGAATTGGGGCTTGATTCTTATTTGTATGCGAATATTCATTGTGCTAAATAATAATTTTTATAATCTCAGTTCGAACATCATTGACAGTCTGGCTCACCTAAAATAACCCCTATTTAAGGGGTTATTTTTATTACCCCTGATAAAAATCGAATTTTGTGCTAAAATAAAAGCATGAATAAACAATTTATTGATTTTATAAAAAGCAATTATTCCGAAGTTTCGGGCATTCCCCTGGGAAGGCCTGTTTATGAAAACGAGATAAATAATGACTATGAAATAAATATTCCGCTAAAAACATTTACCAGACATGGACTGGTGGCCGGAAGCACCGGAACAGGAAAATCTCGAGCAATTCAGTTGATGATTGAAAAGCTAAGTGACAAAAAAATATCCGTATTTCTGAGCGATATCAAGGGAGATATGTCCGGATTTTGTACAGCGGGCAATACGGAAAAAGTCTTAGGCAGGGCCCAAAAAATGAATTATACATTTTCTTCCAAAAAATATCCGACCAATTATTGGGGTAGCCACGCAGGATTGATAAAATTCAAAATAAGTCTTGATGATGTCGATTTCATAATTTTGGCCAAACTTCTGGAGCTCAACCCCACTCAAGAAAGTCATCTGGGTTCGATTTATAAATTTGCTAAAGATAAAAAAATAAAAATCCAAAATCTCAAGGATTTAAGTGATATCGTATCATACTTAATCAAATATCCGGAAAAGCATATCGGCTCAAGCAAATCCAGTTTGAGCGTGATTCACAGAAAAATCGGCAACCTCGAATACAACAATTTCAATAATTTTTTCGGCCTCCCCTCTTTTGAGATCAACGACTTTTTATCCGAAAAAATAAACATATTTTGGCTCCAAAATTATCAAAAGAAAAAATATAATACCGGCAACCTTGTTTCATTTTTTCTTTATAGACTTTATAGCGAGTTACCCGAAATAGGCGATGTTACTGAACCCAAATTGGTCGTTTTTATTGATGAAGCCCACCAAATATTCAACAATGCTAATAAAAATTTAGTTGATTTAATGGTTTCTATTTTAAAGCAAATTCGATCTAAAGGAGTCGGAATTGTTTTTAACACTCAAAGCGCCGAAGACATTCCCGAAAAAATATTAGAACAACTCGGCTTTAAAATACAATTCGCTTTGCGAGCTTTTTCCCAAGAAGAACTCGACGACATAAAAGGAGCGATGAACTCATTCCCTGCCAGCGAACTATATGATTTAAAAGAAGAAGTTAAATCGCTAAATAACGGAACCGCTTTTGTTTCCGTCTTAAACGAATCCGGCTCACTGCTACCTCCGGTCAAAACGATGATCTATCCCCCGGCCAGCCTCATGGACGCTCCGGATATCGAGACTTTAAAAAAATCCAACAGCCGAGACCTGCTCGACAAATACAACAGGGAAATCCAAAGCGAACCCCTCAATTTAGGCTCTCCGCTTGATAATATTTCCGTATCCAGAGGAGGCAAGTGGCAAATCAACCGCTATATCGAACGCAAAGAAGATCAAAAAGTAAAAAGAGCAGTCAACAAAAGAAATAAAACTATCAAAAAATTTATGTACTTGCTAATAGCCATTTTGGGACTTTCGGCGTTTATATTTTTCCTATTTCTAATTTATAAGATTTTGGAAAAATTAAGCTAAATCAAATTTTTTGAGCTATAAATAAAATACCAAAAAATGATTTTAAAAAACTCCCACAAAGGGAGTTTTTTAGTTTGCATCTAATAATCTTTGATCTATAATCTATGTAATTTGTTCCATGTTTTATGTTGCATATTCCACTCTCTCTGCTTTGTGTTTCATGCTGTATACTCTCCGCTATATGCTCTATGTTCTGTGTTTCTAAACATCCAAATTCTTCACATTCTTGGCGTGAGTTTGGATAAATCTTCGACGTGGCTCCACCTCACTACCCATCAAAAGATCAAAGGTTCTATCGGCCGCTTCCGCATCTTCAATAGTAATTTGTAGCATTTTACGATTTTCCGGATCCATAGTGGTTTCCCAAAGCTGATCCGGATTCATTTCTCCCAAACCTTTATAACGCTGGATATTGATTCCGGTTTTCTTTTCCGCTTCTTCTAACTCTTCCGATTCCTCCCCTTGAGCCTCCTCTGCTTCTTTGATTTCCAGTGCTTTTATCTCCGCCTCCGACAATCCGATTTTTTTCATAATATTCTCTTTATCCTTATCGGTATAAGCATAATAGATTTTCTTACCTTTTTTGATTTGGTAAAGCGGGGGTTGAGCCACATAAATATGTCCTTGTTGGATCAATTCTTCGAAATATCGGTAAAATAAAGTTAAGAGCAAAACTCGAATATGACTTCCGTCCACATCAGCATCAGCCATTATGATAACTTTTCCGTAACGCAATTTGGAAATATCCAAACCGCCTCCGATTCCCGCTCCCAAAGCGATAATAATCGGTTTCAAACTGTCCGATTTGACAATTTTATCCAAGCTGGTTTTTTCCACATTAACCAATTTTCCTCGTAAAGGTAAAATGGCCTGAAATTGACGATCTCTCCCTTGCTTGGCGCTACCGCCGGCCGAATCTCCCTCCACAATATACAGTTCCGATTCTTCCATTTTGCGACTGGTGCAATCGGCCAATTTTCCCGGCAAAGTCATCCCTTCCAACAAACCTTTTCGCACCACCGCGTCTTTGGCCGCTCGAGCCGCCAAGCGCGCTCTGGCCGTCAAAAGACATTTATTGATTATTTCTTTGGCATCCTTGGGATTGTTTTCAAAATAATCTTGCAGGGATTCCACCGTTACCGCATACACAATTCCTTTCACATCCCCGTTTCCCAACTTGGCTTTGGTCTGACCTTCAAATTGAGGTTCCCTCAACTTTACACTGATTACCACTGTCAAACCCTCCAAGACATCCTCGGCGGTTAGATTACTATCCTTAACCTTAAATATATTATTTTTCCTGGCATAATTATTCAAAGCCCTTACTAAAGCCGTTCTGAAGCCCGTCACATGCATTCCTCCCTCAACGGTATAAATATTATTGGCAAAAGAATACAAGTGCTCTTTGAATCCGTCCGTATACTGAAGAGAAATCTCCACCTGGACTTTGTCCTGTTCTTTGTCAACATAAAAAGGAACCGAATTTTTAACTTCCTTGCCTCGATTTAGATAATTTACAAAAGAGACAATTCCACCATCAAAATAAAAACCGCTTTTTCTGACTTTGTATTCATCTTTATTTTCATCTTCCACCTTTCGTCTATCTTCAAGAATAATTTTTACCCCCTTGGTCAAATAAGCTTGTTGTCGGACGTAATCGGAAATTTTTTTCCAGCTGTATTCGATTTTGGGAAAAATTTGCGGATCCGCTTGAAAAGTTATAGTCGTCCCGGTTTCTTTTGACTTCTCGCCTTTTTTGACCGGTCCTTTGGGCTTACCGCGATTATACTCTTGCGTCCAGACAAATCCCTCTCGACAAATTTCCGCCCTGGTCCAAACCGAAAGCGCATTTACCACCGAAACACCCACTCCGTGCAAACCGCCGGAAACTTTGTAACCGTCTCCTTCAAATTTACCGCCGGCGTGCAAAATGGTCATAACCGTTTCCAAGGTTGATTTTTTGGTTTGGGCGTGAATTTCCACCGGAATTCCGCGACCGTTATCCGTAATTCGGACCACATTCTCCGGCAACAACTCCACCTTAACAAAATTACAATAACCGCCCATCGCTTCATCGATGGAATTATTGACCACCTCCCAGATCAAATGATGTAAACCTTCCAGAGAAGTACCTCCGATATACATTCCGGGTCTTTTACGAACCGGCTCCAAACCTTCCAAAACTTGAATTGATTTCGCTCCATAGGAACTGCTTTTTTTGTCTTCTGATGCCATACAAAATAAAAGAAACTACGCATTCTGAAAAAATTAATACGTAAATTTCTTAAAAATTTTATTGTTATTTTTTGATAAATTATACCGTCCGGATTTATTTTTAAAAATAAACCTCCTCCCTAACTTAATTATTTTAGCATAGTTTTCTTGATTTTGGAAGAGCCAAGAGGCACTTTAGCATTAAAGCAATCAAACATTAAAACAGGAAAAAATTTAATGATTAGACAACTATTTAAGATCATCAGTCATCTAAGTATAATTTTTAACCCTGCTGTCTAAACTCGTTAACTAAATAATTATAAACTCAATATAATCCTTGCTTTTTTGGTTATTTTATGCTATAATTAAATTGTATAAAGATTTGAAGTCTAAAAAAGCGGTCGTTTCATAATTTCTGCCCAAAAAAAGGCGGAAATAAAGGGTGAAACGGCTTTTTTGCTTAAAAAATGACCAGAATAAACAAAAAATCAAATATTCCGACAAAAAGCTTTTTATTGGCTGTTTTTTCGGTTTTTGGGTTTTGGGGGATAATTTGTTCCCCGCTTGAAGCTCAAGCCAAAGAAATAAACCAAGAAAATGTGGTTTATTTGGTCAATCAAAGTCGTGCGGAGCAAAATTTAAAACCCCTGCTAATTAACCCCGAGCTTTCCAAGATCGCCGAAGACAAGGCTTATGATATGGTCAAAAATCGATATTTCGCCCACACTTCCCCCACCGGCATCACTCCGTGGTATTGGTTCAAACAAAACAACTACAATTACAAATATGCCGGGGAAAATTTGGCGATTAATTATGATGATGCCGAAGAAGAGCACCTCGCTTGGATGAACAGTCCCACTCACAAAAGAAACATCCTCAATTCCAATTTTACCGAAATCGGAATTGCCACCGCTGTCGGAGTGATTGAGGGCAAAAAATCCCAGGTTACCGTTCAAATTTTTGCCGCCCCGCAAACAAATATTATCGCCCAAGCTCAAAACCTGTCTCTAAGCAAAAAAAGCACCTATATCTTGGGCGCTCAAACCGACGGAATAAAAATAGAAAAAACTTATTTGGACAATTTAAATTTGAAAAAAGAAAATCCTCTGTATGAGGTTATCGATGCCAACAATAAAATCTTAACCGTCGCCAAGAGCCAATCCGACAAGGTGGTTTGGACTATCGCTGTTTTGGTCCTACTGATGTTTTTCAGAGATATGGTTTTGGACAATATTTACACCAGGAAAATTCGTCATAAATACTCCATGGCTAATTTGATTATTTTTCTGCTCCTCTTTTACATCCTGTTCTAAAACTGAAAATCCGATCAAAAAATATTCCGGCACTCACAGCCACATTCAATGATTCTATCTTGTTTGTGGTTTTTATATTTACCGCTCCGTCCGCCCGAGAAAACACCTCTTCGGATACGCCTTGGCTCTCGCTCCCCAAAATAAGGCAAATTTTATCGTTTCCCCGCAGACCGGCCTCCAATTCCTCTCCCGACCGCACATCGGTGACAAAAATTTTCACTCCCGCCGCCTTTATCTGATCCAGCACTTCCTGCCGAGAATCAAAAACCAGTTTGAGCTTAAAAATAGCATCTTTGGCGGCTTGAATAACTTTGGGATTATAAATATCGACACATTCCTCATTCAAAACAACTTCCTCCAAACCGAAAGCCAGAGCACTCCTCAAAATCGTCCCCAAATTTCCCGGGTCGCCGATTGAGTCAAGATAAACGATATCCCCCTTGAAATCCGGCTTTGAATCCTCGCTTCGATAAACCGCCAAAACTCCTTCGGGATTTTTGAGGGATGAAATCTGCCTAATTAATTTTTCCGAAACCAAAAACAAAAATTTTTCTTCATCTTCGCCGAATATTTCCTCCAGTTTCTTTTTATTTTTGGTCAAGAAATTTTTGGTGACAAAAATCTCGGAAAAATAAATATTGTCCGTCGAAGCGGATTGGATGATTTTCCAATTTTCCACCACAAATTTACCTTCTTTGCGACGATATTTTTTGAGTTTTAATTTGGATAAATTTTTTATCTTCCAATTATCCCGACTTTCCAGTTCGATTATTTTCATATTTTAGGTTATTAGCTTTTAGTTAGTAGCTTTTTAGTTTTGCATAAAATTTTAAAAATAGCTACTATCTAAGAAACTAATTAACTACTAATCTAATAAGCTATTTATCACATCTTCATCCTTACAAGAATATTTATTGTCGGCCGAATAAAATTTCTTTGATTTACCGTGGCAACCCCCGTTTTCTTTGGGTAAAACCGCCAGCATCGGCATCAAAAATCCGACATCTCGCTTGGTAAAATAGTCATCCAAGTACTTTAGAGTTTCCGAGCGCTCTTCCCGGCTCATCCTGGCAAAATTACTCATATCATCCCCCATTTTTCCGCTCCAGTCCAAATGGGCGAAAACATTATTGGCTTTGCTTTTATACCTCTCATGCCAAAGCAACGCCCAACACCAATCTCCTTCCTTCTTCCACCAGCGCGAATAACACGGCCCGTCTTCAATTTCGCCCTCCATACTCAAACCCACTCCCCCTTCGATAAAATCAAATTGACGCAAATAACTCTCGTCCTCGATATCATTGGTCTGAGCCCCGATTACAATCTCCAGACCTTTGAGTTTGGCATACTTGCGCATTTTGTAAAGCACTTCATCAACAGACGGATCCGAAATATAATCCTGATAAAAAACCTGCCCGAACATAAAACTCTGCACTCCCAAATCCATCGCTTTTCTGGTGATATCCAAAATGTAACGCTGATATTCCTTTTTTTCCAAGGACGGCTTGCAAGTGTGCTCTCCCCAAGCATTCTTACTGCCCGGACGACACATTTTATCAAAATCGAACTCCCTACCGCCCAAATTATAATAATATTTCGTCTTGGTATCGATCGCTTCGGCGATAAACATTCCATAGACGACATCCTTCTTTTCAATTCTGTCCATGTTTTCTTTGACTTCTTCGAAATCCGGCGTCTGCAACCAAGTCTCGATAGACCGGTGCAAATAGTAGCAATTGGAACGATTGATAAGTTTAATCAAGCCGTCCGTCCCGTCAGTTTCTCCGTTCAATAAACCGTCGGCAATACAACCGCTTCTTTTCATTTTTTGCATATCCGGAGGCGAAGGCGGAATAAAATTTTCTACCGGCAAGAGGGCCTCCATTTTTTCGTCATATTCCCAAAGGTCATCGATCGCCTGTTCCATTTTTTCCGTTTCCGGCTCGATTTGAGATATCTCTTTTTTTTGCTTTTTTTGCCAAAGGAAAATAAGGGGGACTATTAAAATAACCAAGAGGATAAGGGTCCGGATAATAAATCTCCATTTAAAATTTAAGCGCTGTCTCATATTTTTGCTTTTTCTTCTCTTATTCTAAAGCATAAAGAATTTTAAGTAAAACAAAACCGCTCTTTTGAGAGAGCGGTTTTTTGTTATCTTTTTTTCAAACAACCGTATAAATCTCTTCCAAGTAGCCACCCTTGACGGAAAACTGACTGTATTCGGTTTTATTGCGCTCCACAAGGTCTTTTTTCGATTTTTCCGCGTACTGACGAAGTAATATTTCCCGCAAAGGAAGCTCTCGACTGCGTTCGTCAAGAAATTTAAGCACATAAGAATCATCCGTCTGAGTAACATTGCTCCAAACATTCAAAAGCGTTCCGGCCGAATTAAAATAAGCCAAACAGACCGGCAATATTTTTTGACCCAATTGAAAGGTATCCATAGCCACCGCTTTTTGGGCGGTTCCCAACTGCACCGCAAAAAATATTCCCAGTGTCAAAATGAATTTTGATATTTTTTTCACCCGCATTTTTTTATTTATTTTTTATTTCCCCAGAACCAAGACCAAATCACCGCTTTTTTCTTCGTCCGTAGAGGCCAATTTGACTTCCGGTTCGATTTTTTGATCCTTGAGAATATCCGCAATCCACAAAGCTTCTTGTTTGAATTTCTCTTCTTTATAATAAAGTGTCGAGCCTGTTTGTTGCTCTCCCGAAAAATTATCCGCTTCAACTTTCTTGTATTTTTTATCCGTCAAAAAATCTTTTATTTTACCGGCTTGCCCCGCCACTCCGCTGGCGTTATAAACCTTAATTTCCAATTCGGTCCCGTCTATTTCCTCCGCTTTGATTTCTTCCGTCTGAGAATTATTTTCCGCCTCCTTGGTTTCTTCAAAAGTTTCTATCGAAACCACTTCCGGAGTTTCAGCTATGATTCCGGATTTGCCGGAAAATTTGAAACTCCCTCCGTTTTGCCAAACAAACCAAATTATCACTCCCGCCAAAACAAATATTATTACCGACAGAAAATAAATCAATCCGTTGGATTTTTCTTTGAAATCACTCTTTTCGCCTTTGATAAAAACATCGTCTTCGTCACCAAGATTTTTTTCACTAAAATCAGCCTCCTCTTTCAAGACAAATCCGCCTTCTTCTGTCGGCTTTTTGTTTAATGACTGAGTGATCGATTTTTTAACTTCGGTCGAAATTGTTTTTTCCTCACTCTTATCTCCTCCCTCGCTTTTAACAGCTTGCACATCTTCTTTGGCATCGTTAATCTTTTCTTCGTCGTCAAAAAATAAATCACTATTGACCAAGTCCGCTTGAGATTCGGGATTTTCTGTCAATTTTTGTCGCCGAAAACTTTCCTCCGGAGAAACAACCGGTTCGCTCACTTGGAAATTTTTGATTTCTTTCATTTCTTCTCTTGTCGAATTTTCCTTGTCTTTTTCCAGTTTTTTCAGATCAATTATATTTTCATTCGCCTCTTTTTCTTCAGCTTCTTCCCTGGAAATCAAAAGCTCTTCGGATTCTTCGAATTTAGGCGAAGCGGTTTTTTCTTCAATATTTTCAACCAGCCCTTCAACCTTGGGAACTTTAATAATCTCCCCTCCCTCCAAAAAGTATGGGGCTTTGAGTTTATTTGTCTTGACCAGCGCTTTCCAATTGATTTTAAATTTAACACTCAAAGTCTGAACCGTTTCTCCCGGTTGTACCGCATAATCAACCCAACCCTCTCCGCCGTAAAGCTTGCGACGATAAGTTTTCCAAACCCAAAAAATTATACCGACAAGAATCAAGAAAAAGCCGAAAAAGGATAGCTCTCGCCAGGGAATAAACCACTTATTAATTGAATCGGATTGAATAATCTGCTCTTCTCCGGCGGAATTTTTATAACGATATTCTTTTTGAAAATTATAATAACCCAAACGAGGACCTTTCCAAACTAAGCTGGAAACAAAATCATCTCCTCGCAAGACTTGAAAATCCCGACCCTCGACAACTTCGGTTTTACGGGTAAGCCGATTAAAGATCAAAATTTTCTCGCTAAAGTCGGTGCTGACATTGCCGTTATTCTTTATCGAAGAATTTATCAAATACTCGCCGAATTTGGATTTTTTTTCTTCATCCCAAGGAAGATAAAATTCGCTGAAATTTTTAGCAATACTGAAATTGGAAAAATCAAGTTTTTTGATTATTTCTCCGGGCACCGTTTCATAAATCCTCACTCCCACTCGGGTGGTCAACATCACTTTGGATCCGTCCGCCTGAGAATTTTCTTCCACCACTTTTTTCTGGATAAAAATTCCTCCGGTGTGCTCTCCGACATCGGCGTCTTGGGGGATGGTAATAACAAAAAGTAAGTCTTTCTTCTCTCCGGATTCCATCTCCACTTCAACCAAGTCTTTTCCTTGACACCACTCCTCAAGCCGAGTGACCTCTTCCTCTTCCAATTGATAATTATCTTTTAAATCTTCCTTGGAAACCCTACAAACCTCATCAATAGTTTTTTTATCTTCAAAAATTTTGGCGGAAAAATCCGGTTTGGAATCGGGATAAAACCTCACCCAACTCCCGACCGCCTCTTTGGGCTCGGTCAATTGGCGGAGAGCAAAACCGCCTCCGGAACTTTTGATACTGTCGGCGGCATAAACCAAGGCGGTCCAAGACTCTTCGGAAAGATTCATCACCGTCAAAGAATCCTCCTTGCTTTTGCCCGGCTCAAGATTATAGATAAACCAGGATTGACTGTCGGCCACGGCCGGATCGTAATAAGTCGGCTTACCCCCCAATTGACCGTATTCGATGGCTGCGACAAAATCCGTCTTTAAACCCCAAAAAAATGCAAGTAAAAAAAATCCGAGTGCTAATTTTGTTTTCATATTTATTTTAAAAGTCTTTTAACCAAATGTTATTGAAAAAAATATTTTATTCAATACCAATTCAACTTTATCGAAATTATAACACAAAAATAAAAAATAAAAAAACACCCGGACGGGCGTTTTTTTCTATTTTTGTTTTTGTTTTTATTTTAAATTTCTTTTGATCAAATTAAATGATGGACAACACCAAATCCAGAGAGTACGAGCCGGCCGGTTGAGCGGCGGGAATTTTTTGAGTTAATCCTATATTGGTAATATCCCAGCGACAGAAGGTTGGAGCACCCGAAGCACCGGAGGCGATAGTGATACTGTCGGTGGTTCCTTCGCTGAAGGCGCTGTTGCTACCCAAAGACACATTGCTGGTGGCGCAACCGTTTACTCCGGCCAAAGTTCCTCCGGCAGGAGAAACCGCTAATTGTCCTCCATAATTGTCGGTATCGGCTCCATCGGTATAACCGGAACCGTCGGCGTCATTGAAATCGTAATCGGCGCTACCGCTACTCCAGGTGGCGGTAGCGGCGCTACCGGCGATACTGGCTGTCCAGGTGGCGGTTGAAGTGGGATTATAAACTCGAATCCTTTGCTCGGAAGCCCCCAGTGTTCCGGTTGTATCTTGAGTATCGAAAGAAAAAGCGGTGGAACTGAATGAAACGGCCGGACTGGCGACAGTGGCGCCGGCGGAAGTAACGATATCGATCGATTTGGCTCCCTCGGTAATCGATTGATTTAACTGAGATTGATTACTGGCGGAAGCTTTGAGGGCAATTATCCCGATTAAAATCATCGCTGTTATTCCGGCTCTTTTGGCTATTAAGTTGATTAATTTTGTTTTCATTTTTTTGTTTTAATTTTTTAAATAAAAAGGGGTGAACATTCTTTTCTCCAAATCCTTATAAATTAAGGCTCTGAGGAAAGGAATTTTCACCCTT
>JAVEQZ010000058.1:0-5377 GCA_034007405.1 Candidatus Moraniibacteriota bacterium
GCTAAAATCTGCGTTGATCCCGATAATGTAATTCAGGAAACGAATGAAACCGACAACTGTCACTCTATTAAAGTGAAGGTTGAAGAACAAGTGAGTTCGGCAGCTAAGTTGCTGCTATTTCAATAACATATTCAAAGGAGGAAAAAGTTATGAAAAAGTTTCTGTTGGCCGCTGTGTTTGCTTTTGTTGTTTCCTTTGCTTTTCAGTCGCAGGCTGCTGAAATATGTTTTGATCCTGCGATTCAGGGCTACAACATGAATGGTGAAAGCAATCTGGTTCTTTGGGGAGTAACCGGTGCGCCCAATGGTCTTACGGCCGATGCCAAAAATTCTTGGCACTCTGAATTATCTGTCGCCAGCTGGTATGCCTTGCTCCTTAAGGCTCAAGAGATGGGCAAACAAGTTGGTGTCGGTTACGATCCGGTTAGCTTTGAAATCTGGTATATTGGCCATCCCGTAACTTGTGTTAGTAACGGACAGCCCTGATCTGTAATTGTTTTCGTGAATGAGGGTACTTCGGAAGAATTTTCGGAGTAACCTTTTATATTTCTTGAACTTATATAATAATACTTGAAGAAGATGAGATATATATTGGACACCCCTTATGTTACAATAAGAGGTTAAAAATTAAACGTATCTCAATATATGAAAGCTAAAACATTCGGATTTTATCTGATTAGAAACCTAAAGCTGAGCAAAAATAAATAAAATCGCGGATTAATTTTATCATTTAAGGGGTGAATATATACGGGTGAATATTCACCGGTTAATATTGACCTATAAGTAAAATGGTGATATAATACAGGTATGAAAAATATATCAAAAGAAGCCAATAATTTATTGGAAGCAATTAAATTGTATGGACCCATACGATCCTCTGAGCTTGCAATAAAACTAAATATTTCAAGTAAGACAACGCAAAAACACTTGGCGAGCTTGTTGGACGAAGACTTAATCTTAAAAACCGGGACCGTTCCTCGGGTTTTTTATAATGTTGTATCGGATCGGAAAAAAGACGCGGTAATTATTGATAAAGATGATCAAATTATTGAACAAAATTATATTTTTGTCTCTCCAGGTGGAGAAATGATTGCCGGAGTAAGTGGATTTAAGTCGTGGTGCAATAAAAATAAATTTGATTTTGAAAAAGAAAAAAAACTATTTTTAAAAAAAATCAAAGCGGTTGAAAAATTAAAAAAAGACGGTTTAATTTCCGGGAAAAAGATGATTCTTTCCGGAAAAAAAGAATTATATCTTGATAATATTTTTTTTAGTGATTTTTATAATCTGGATCATTTTGGAAAAACGAAGCTAGGACAATTAGTTTATTTGGGAAAAACTTCGCAGAGTAAAGATCTGATTAAGGAAATATCAAAACTAATAAGCCCCGCGATTGAAAAAATTATAAGTAAATATAAGATTAAATCGATTTGTTATATTCCTCCAACTGTTGATCGGAAAGTTCAATTTTTAGAAGTATTGAAAAAAAATCTAAAAATAGATTTGCCTGAAATTAAAGCGGTTAAAATTGCAAGTACTACGAAAATAGCTCAAAAAACATTGCGTAAGTTGGAAGATAGAATAATAAATGCCCAAACAACCATAGCGGTAAATCCTAATCAGGCAGTAACTGGCAATATTTTAATAATTGATGATGCTACCGGTTCGGGTGCGACTTTAAATGAAACTGCTAGAAAAATTCGCAATATTGCTAATAAAGAAATAAAAATATTCGGATATTCGGTAGTGGGGAGCTTTAAAGGATTTGACGTTATAAGCGAGGTTTAAAAATATATTCTAGGATTTGTTATGCGACCAGTTGGGAGAAATTAGAAAAAGCGGTGGATATATTAAATATTCGAAAAAATTAAGGGGGTTAATATTCACCGGTGAGTAATAACCTAACAAACTAATAGCCTAATAATTTTAAACGCATTTGAATTTCCTTTGACATATTTACCAAAACCTGCTATTATGGCTGGGAGGTTAGGGATAGTTCAGATTCGCTTGGAGCGGGTCTTTTTTTATAAATAATCTAACAATCAATTAATAATTAAAAATTTATAATTAATAATTACCGGTTTTCTTTTACTTTTAGAGAGTATTGGTTGCCGGTTACTAATTAATAGTTGCTAAAAATATGGCAAAAAAACAAGAAGAAAAGCGGAGTGGAATAAACTCCAATGAATTTAATAGCGCTATCACTCAGATTTGCGAGGAAAAAGGCATAAACAAAGACAGAGTGATGCAAACCGTCGAGGCGGCTTTGGCGGCGGCCTATAAAAAGGATTACGGCAAAAAAAGCCAAAACATTAGAGCGGAAATTGACGGAGTAAGCGGGGGAGTAAAATTTTTTTTGATAAAAGAAGTGGTGGATGAAACCTCTCGGGAATTTGTGGTTTTTGACGAAGAGGGTGAGCGAGAAGAGCGAGTGGAAGAAGCGGAAGAGGGAGAAGAAAAATTACCCAGATTTAATCCGGAGAGGGATATCACATTAGAAGACGCAATTTTGATAAAAAAAGATGCCAAAGTGGGAGATACAATCGAAACAGAATTGGAAACCCAAGAAAATTACGGTCGAGTAGCGGCTCAAACCGCCAAGCAAGTTATCATTCAGAGGATAAGAGAGGCGGAAAAAGACGCTATGTATGAAGAATACAAAGAAAAAGAAGGAGAAATCCTAAATGGAACCGTTCAAAGAATAGAAGGTCAAAATGTTTTTATCGATTTGGGCAAAGCCACCGGAATTCTTTTTCCTTCCGAACAGGTTAAGGGAGAAGAATATAAAATCGGTCAGCGATTAAAAGTTTATTTGGGTAAAATTGAATCCGATACTCGCGGACCGGGAATAATTTTGAGTCGAACTCATGCCGAAATGGTCAGAAGACTTTTCGAACTTGAAGTACCGGAAATTTTCTCGGGGACGGTGGAAATCAAGGCAATTGCCAGAGAAGCCGGTAGTCGAACCAAGATTGCCGTTATTGCCAAAGAAGAAGGCATTGATCCGATCGGTTCTTGCGTGGGACAAAAAGGAACCAGAGTACAAGCTATTATTGATGAATTGGGAGGAGAAAAAATCGATATAATCGAGTGGAATGAGAATATCGAAAAATTTATCAGTGCTTCCTTGAGTCCGGCCAAAGTTTTGGCGGTCAAAATTGCCAATGAAGAGGAAAAAGAAGCGGTGGTTATAGTGCCGGAAGATCAACTATCGCTAGCCATCGGACAAAGAGGACAGAATGTCAGATTGGCGGCCAAATTGACTAACTGGAAAATTGATGTGACCGGAGACAATGCTGAGAAAAAAGAAACAGTTGAAAAAACAGAGGAATCTTCTTCTAATGAAAGCGAGAGCACCGATATTCAGTCGGAAGAAGGAGTGGAGAGTAAAAAAGAAAGCGAAAAATAAGTTTCAAATTAACATAATTTTTTAAATTCAAAATAAATATATGAATCTTTTGCACGATTTAAGTTCGGGAGAGAAAGTACCCAAAGTAATCAATGTAATTATTGAAATACCGAAAGGCTCAAAAAATAAATATGAAATAGACAAAGAAACCGGCTTGATTAAATTGGATAGAGCGATGAAAACCGCCCAAGATTATCCTTTTGATTACGGATTTGTGCCGAGAACTTATTGGGATGACGGAGATGCCTTGGATGTAGTGGTTTTGACCACTTATCCGCTTCATCCCGGAATATTAGTAGAAGCCCGTCCGGTGGGGATTATGAAGATGATTGATGGTGGCGACAGTGATGATAAAATTATCAGTGTTCCCAAAGATGATCCGCGTTGGGATAACGTCAAGGATTTAAAGGATGTTAATCCATATACTTTGAAAGAAATTCGTCATTTTTTTGAGACTTATAAAGCGATTGAAAACAAGAAAGTCGAAATTAGCGGTTTTGGGGGAAAAGAAAAAGCCGAGCAGGCAATAGAAAAAGCTATTAAGCTATATGATAATAAATTTAATAAATAGAAGTTTTTATGGAAATTAAGAAATTACCGAAATCAAAAATTGAGTTTAAAATTAATATTGCTTGGGAAAATTGGAAAAACTTCCTAGACGAAGCGGTGAGTGAAATATCCAAAGATCTTAAAATTCAAGGTTTTCGTCCCGGCAAAGCCCCCAAAAATATTGTCGAACAAAAGGTCGGCAAGGATGCCATCCTTAATGCCGCTGCAGAAAGCGCAATTAGGAAAAATTATTCCAAAGAAGTGGAAAAATTGAATTTGGAAATTATCGGTTCTCCGCAGATAAGTATTTCAAAATTGGCGGAAGGCAATGATTTGGAATTTATTGTAGTTTCTTCAGTGATGCCGGAAATAAGTTTGAAGGATTGGCAAGAAGGCGTCAAAAAAATAAATGCCAAGTTTAAGGCTGAAAAAACGGAAGTGCCCGAGGAAGATATCGCTAAGGAATTGGAAAAATTGGCCAAAAGCAGAGCCAAATTGGTGACAGTTAAGCGGGTGGCTAAAAAAGATGATGCGGTTGTGCTTGATTTTGAAGTAAAAAGAGACGGAGTAGTGATAGAAGGCGGAAGCGCCAAGGATCATAACTTGATTTTGGGGAGCAATGTGTTTATTCCCGGTTTTGAAGAACAGATTATCAATATGAAAGAGGGGGAAGAAAAAACTTTTGAGTTGGCATTTCCCGAAAATTATCATGAGAAGAATTTGGCCGGCAAAAAAGCTCAATTCGAGGTCAAATTAAAATTGGTGCAAGAAAGAGAGATTCCGTCGTTGGATGATGATTTTGCTAAAAGCTTGGGAGAATTCAATAATTTGTCCGATTTGAAAAAAAATATTAAGGAAGGATTGGAAAAAGAGAAAGAATTTCACAAAAAAGAGGATCAGCGAGGGGAGATTGTAGAATCTTTGGTGAAAAAAATATCATTGGAAGGAGATTTGCCGGAAATCTTGATCGATGAAGAAATTAATAAAATGTTAGGAGAATTGGAATCTCAAATTCAACAAATGGGTATGAATATGGAGGATTATTTGAAGCAGATGGGAAAAACTGCGGAAGACTTGAAAAAAGACTGGCAACCTCAAGCGTTAAAAAGAATCAAGGCGGCTCTTTCGCTGGAAGAGATCGGCAAAGAAAAAGAAATTGAAATTTCCGCTGAATCAATCGAGGAAGCTATGAACAAAACCCTTCAATACTACAAAAATATCAAGGACATTGAAAAAAAGATAGATATGAAAAGACTGTATGATTATACTCGAAGTATGCTTAGAAATGAGGAAATTTTTAAGTTATTGGAAAAAATGTAGTTTTTGTGAAATGCGAATTTATGCAAAATTACGAATATGCAATGAATTTTTTACGCCTCTCGGAAAACCGATAGTTATGCCGGTATTAATAAATATAAAT
>JAVEQZ010000059.1:0-5162 GCA_034007405.1 Candidatus Moraniibacteriota bacterium
CTATGGTGGAGGAAATAAAACCTTTTTCAATGGAGAACAGGATGAGTTGAAGCTAAATTTCTTCGCTCGGCGAGGATAGGCACTATGCGTTGTGCCGAATAACATCAGAACGCATGCAAGTGTTTGAGAGAGTTATTTTTTTGAAATAATTTTCTGCTGACGGGGAAACAGCATATTCCCCCGATGACCAAATCTTACAGACAAGATGCAGTCAGTAGGCGGTTAAGATAATTCAAAAAAATAACAAAGCTCCCGAGAGAGCTTTAGCTTGCGGCAAAAATTCTCTCCCAAAATAATCCCAGTAGCATAAATGTGCTGCTGGGATTTTTGAATATCTTTTCTCATTGTTCAGTTGGCAGGTTTATTATTTCAGGGTCTCCCTTTTTAAAAGGGAGATGTCTGAAAGACAGAGGGATTTTTTAATATTAAATTTTCAAAACAACAGGGTGTTCTTTTTAATCAAGATTCGTTATTTTTCTATTTGTAGAGCCCCTTTTTCGTTCAAATACTGTTTTTAGCAAATTACTTCCACGCTCTAGTGCGTGGAAGTAAATTGCTAAAATGAGATATGGTTCAATTTTTTATTAAATCAGGCTTATCGGGTCGACGTCGATATTCCAACCGTTGGGCAGGGCTTTAAATTCCGCTTTTAGCTTGGAGGGGAGTTCCGCTTGATTTTTTATTTTCAAGACAATCTGGCGGATAAATCTGTTTCTTATTTTGGGGATATAGGGCGCGAGCGGGGGATAGATTTGAATATCGGATTTTTGCGAGTTGGCGGAAATTAATCTTTGATAAACTCTTTGAGCTTCTCTTTCTGTAATCCCCACAGAAAAATCCCTATAAGACAATTTGATGATTTTAGAAAAAGGCGGATAGGAAAGGGCTTGTCTTTCTTTAATTTCAAAAGCGTAAAAATTTTGATAATCTCTTTCCGCGGCCCAGCGAATAACTTGATTTTCGGGGTGATAAGTTTGAATCAGGGCTTTGCCTCTAAACCTCGAGCCGGTTCGCCCGGTTCGTCCGATGGCTTGAGAAATAAGGGCAAAAGCGATTTCGTTGGTATGGAAATCGGGAAAAGCAAAGAGGCTGTCGGCATCGATAATGCCCACCAGGCCCACATTGGGAAGATCCCAGGCCTTGGCGATCATTTGGGTGCCGATCAAAATATCAATTTTCTTTTGAGAAAAATCCTGCCAAAGTTTTTCTTGGGATTTTACGGATTTTTTCATACTTTCGGTATCGGCGCGAGCAATATGGGCGGAGGGAAAAATTTTTTCGATTTCCTTTTCGATTTTTTCAGTGCCCAATCCGACATTTTTAAAGGACATACCTTGGCAATTGGGGCAAAGCGGAAAATCGCCGGTTTCGAATTTACAATGCAGACACTCATAGTTTCCTTTTTGTCGATAAGTCAGAGCTCTTTCGCAATCCGGACAGGTTAAGACGGTTTTGCAATTGGTGCAAATAGAAAATTTGCTCATTCCTTGGCGATTGATAAATAAAATTACTTGAAAATTATTTTGCAGACTCCAACCGATTTCACTTTCAAGCTTTTTGGAAATAGGCGAGACTATGGAAACTTTTTTCCAGTTTTTCCAATGTTCGTTTTTTAGATCGACGATTTCCACATTCGGCTTGAGAGTTAAGTCTTTTAAGGGAAGAATCGCAAGTTTTTTCTCTCGGGCTTGATAAAAAGTTTCTGTGCGAGGAGTGGCGGAACCAAAAACCAATTTGGCGCCATGAATTTTGGCCAATTCTTGAGCCACGGTGCGGGCATCATAATGCGGATTCATCTCCCATTGTTTAAAGGAAATATCCTGCTCTTCATCAACGATAATTAACTGTAAATTTTTAAAGGGAGCGGATACGGCTTGGCGAGTGCCGATAATAATTCGGGCGGTACCATCTTTGACGGCTTGCCAGTTTTTGTAATATTGACCCTTGGAAATTTTGCTGTTGAGAACGGCGATTTTGTCCGGACCGAAAAAATTTCCATAGCGTTCCAGCTCTTGGCTGGCAATGGTTAATTCGGGAATTAAGATTAGGGTCTGAGATTTTTTATTTTTAGCCAATATTTTTTTGATGGCTTCAAAATAGACTTGGGTTTTGCCGGAGGAGGCGGAACCGTGTAATAAGTAGCTAGTGGTGAGTAGCTGGTAGTTTGTAGAAGAGGTAATTTCTCGGATGGCGGATAGTTGCTCGGTAGTCAGTTTTATTTTCTCTCTTGCTTCATGCTCTATGCTATGTTCTCCTTGTTTTCTTGCTTTTACAATTTTGGGGACAAACATTTTCATTACAATACCCAGAGAAACAAAATAATAGTCGGAAATAAATTGAGCCGTTCGGATTTGTTTTTCGGTCAAAAAATTTTCTTCGGTTATGGAGACAACTTTTTTGAGTTGGATGTTGCCCAGGCGGGGGAAGTCGGATTTACTTTCCAAGACGATGCCGTCGATAGTTCTTTTGCCTAGGGGAATTTTGACCAGTGAGCCACTAGTGATGGGCTCTTTGTATAAATAAAAAAAAGCTTGATCCCGAAAAAGCGGGATTTTGGTCAGAGGGACGATACTGATGATGTGGGGCTTTTTTTCTTTCATATATTATAGTGTCTAGTATATTAACATTTGGGAGGAATTATTGGAATAAGAGCTATCAATTTCAAATTATAAATTTCAAATTGCAAATGAATGACTAAAAAAATAAATAAAAATCTTAATAATCGCCAGGTAGTTTTATTTTTATTTAATATAATAAAAAATCAAGAGCCAAAGTAATTCTCCATTGAATAATTTAAAAATTCATTTGAAATTTTTAATTTGAAATTTGATATTATAATTCTTTAACTCGTTAATGCATTAACTGAATAATGATAAATTTTTCAATTATAACATTTACAACCCCTCGATTATGGTTTAGGCTTGGAGTATTAAACTAAAAGAATTAATTTAATTTATTCCGGCAACCGGAGGTACAACCTCGGGGGCAAAAGAGGTTGGACCTCCTTAGGATTACATTAGCTTATTTATTATCTATGCAACGAAAAATTTTTATCGGAATCAGTTTGTCCAATGAGTTAAAAAAAAGATTGACCCAAAAAGTCCAGAAGTGGGAGGATTTGCCGATTCGTTGGAGTAGGGTGGAAAATTTGCATTTAAATCTGATTAGCTTGGGACATGTGGAGGATGAAATTGTTTATGATATTTGCACCAAGGTTAGAAAAGCTGTTGAGGAGATGGATATTTTTGATATTGATATGGATAAAATAGAACTCAGTCCCTCTGCGGACAGAGATGCCAAGACAATTAATTTTACCGGCAAAGAAAACCAAAAATTAAAAGAACTTTGTGAGGAAATTGAGAAATCCCTGGGAATCTTTAATCACGCCAAAAAGAGTTTTCGTCCCAGTATCACTTTGGGCAGGATTCAGCAATTCGGCTGGCAAAAATTAACCGCTATCCCGGAGGTGGGGGAGAGTTTTACGGTACTTTTGCCGATTGAAAGTGTGGAAATATTTGAAAGCGCTTTGATTGACAGCAAGAGGAAATTTGAGGTTTTAGAGTCTTGCGGACTAAAAGATTAACTATTAAGTGTTTTAAATGTACGATAAAAGGTTAGTTTGGAAATATTCTTTTTTATGTGTCAAACTGTATTTACTACATTAAAACTTGAAACGTCCCACTTCATCAGGATTCAGATTTAAACTTCCGTTTTTGGGCTATTGACTTTTTCTATAAAATATTATATTGTATTGGGTTAGTTCCTTTTTTATTTTTTGTGTCACAAATCATCAAACACAAACGAGGAGGTGGGTCATGTCTGATATCTTTTGTGGTTCAATCGAGGTGTCGAGAGTAAAATTTCCTTCTGGTGGATTCGGAAATCCGTGGGAAAAGAAGGAGTGGGCGGAGAGGGCTCTTCGCAATGTTGTTACCCAGTCGCATGGTCGCAGATATTGGGCAGTTGTTCCTGGCGGGAACGCTGAAAAATTGACAGGAACTTCTGTGGAGGTTACTTGTAATGATGATAAAAAAATCGTCTACGCCATCATTGAGCCCATAAGCAAGATAGATGATTACATAATCATTGTTAAAAAGGAGGTGGATGACATTGATGAAATAAAAGCCTTCTACCAGTATCGATTTGAGCAACGGAATGATTCAAAGGTGAATAGCAGCCCATTTGCTAAATTGCAAGAAATTCGAGAAAAACTTCCGTTAGGCGACAATTTCATGCGGGTTACTGTGGGCAGAAATTTTAAGACCGGGAAACCCATACTGGCTCCACAATATCCAGAAAATGATCCGGTGGTAGGGGGTCCATCGATGAGGATCTTTCATCAGACTTCTTCCGAAGAGATTATGGTGGGGGAGGTATGGAAGGTAATCCCTGTTTCTGAGCCTATTGTGGCTGGAAAAAACAAAAGGGATGTTCCAATGGTTCACATCGATGTAAAACTTTTGAAAAGAATTCTTTAATAGTAGTAGCAACAGATAAGATGAATTGGAGCCGTTGAGTAAAAACACTCAACGGTTTTTAATATATACAGCCAACAATTCTTGACATATTTAACTAAATACTGTAAGCTCAAGCATAGACAATAAAATAATTTATAAATTGTGCTTAAATATTGAGAAAACAGTATTAAGCTATATTTTTGTTTTTATGATAGTTATTAGATTTTCAAGAACAGGCAGAAAAAATAAGCCCCAATTCAGATTGGTAGTTCAAGAGCACACAGCCGCTCCAACCGGAAGACATATTGAGATTGTAGGTAGCTGGGATCCGCATCAGAAAAAAGGTGTTTTTAAAAATGAGAGAATTCAATATTGGCTAAGTCAAGGCGCTCAAGCTTCGGACACTGTTTTTAATCTCTTAGTATCTCAAAAGATTATTGAAGGAGCAAAGAGGGTAGTGAAGATGAAAAAAGCCGAAAAACCGGCCGAAGAAGCTCCTGCCGAAGAAAAGAAAGAAGAGAAAAAGACCGAGGAGGTTGCTGCCGAGGAAAAAAAGGAAGAGGTAAAAGTCGAGGAAGCTCCAAAGGCTTAGATTTATTGACAATTTTTTGATAATCGGATAGTATAAGTTGGTAAAATTAAATAATCCGCAGACAGTGGGCATCCAAATAAGACCTACCGAGGATACAAAGCAATTTTTTGAAA
>JAVEQZ010000060.1:0-5154 GCA_034007405.1 Candidatus Moraniibacteriota bacterium
GCCTTTATCGCTTCAATTGCAGGAATGATTGTATCGGCGCTAAAAGAATTCAAAAAAATTGAGGCTGAGAATAAAAATAATAAAAATAATTTATGACCGAGAAATCAGCACAAGTAAATAGTCATAACACAGAAAGCACTACTGAAGTGTCTCACGAGACCACAATTTTTGCCGAACCAATTTTTCATATCGGAAATTTTACCGTAACCAACGCTTTGATTAATAGCTGGGTTACGGTTTTTATTTTAGTAACCGCTTTTATTTTAATCGGAAGAAAAATAAAAAAAGCGCCCAGGGGACTGCAAAATATTTTTGAAATTATTTTGGAAGAAGGAATGAACTTAACAGATTCAGTAACAGGTAGTCGTCACAAAACCGAAAAATTCCTCCCTTTGGCATTGGCCTTATTTTTGTTTATTTTGGTTAATAATTGGTTGGGTCTTTTGCCCGGTATCGGGACAATCGGATTTATCGAGACTGAGGAGGGACATAGTACCTTTGTGCCTTTTTTCCGCGGAGCAACGGCGGATTTGAATTTGACTTTGGCCCTATCTTTGTTTGCGGTTGTTTTGTCTCATGTTTTGGGAGTGATGTCGCTTGGCCTATGGAAACATTTTAATAAATTTTTCAATATAGAAATTTTGTGGCAGACAGTTAAAAAGTTTACCAAAGAGCCAATGCTTTTGATGGTTAATCCGATTAAGTTTTTTGTGGGAATTATCGAGGCGGTGGGTGAAGTGGCTAAGATAGCTTCGCTCAGTCTGCGTCTTTTTGGAAATATTTTTGCGGGAGAAGTCTTGTTGGCTTCTATGATGGCGATTTCCGCTTATATATTACCAATCCCATTCATGTTTATGGAATTAATCGTGGGAATGGTCCAGGCACTGGTCTTTTCTATCTTGACTCTGGCCTTTATCAGTATTGCCACCAGTGCGGAGGAGCATTGATTTTAGTAATTTTATAAATTTACGAATTTACGAATTTGTGAATTTATTAGGTTATTAATTAATTAAATTTAACGTTCTCATTATCCATATTCCCCAAAGGAGAGAAAATATGAATAATGTGAGCAATAAAAAAAATGGAAGAATCAACAGGTTTGGTGATGATTGCAAAAGCATTGGCAATCGGCTTGGGAGCCATCGGTCCCGGAATCGGAATCGGTTTGATCGGAGCAAAAGCGATGGAATCAATCGGAAGAAATCCGGAGTCGTCCAAGACTTTGTTTGTGCCGATGCTTTTGATGGCGGCTTTTGCCGAAGCGGTGGCAATTTATGCTTTAGTTATCGCCTTTTCAATCAAATAATTTGATTGACTTTTATTGGTTCCATTTTTATGGAGCCAAAATAAAGTTAAATTAAATTTATAAAATAACATCCATGGAAGAAATAATAAAAACATTTCATATTGATACAAAATTGATTTTGGCACAGTTTACAAATTTTGCGATTGTGTTTTTTGTGTTATATAAATTTGCTTATGGTCCGGTATTGAAAATGCTGAAAGAAAGAACCAAAAAAATTGAGAAAGGATTGCGGGATGCCGAGGAATCACAGAAAAAATTGACGGAAATGTCAGAAAAGGAAAGGGAGGTTTTGGTAAAAGCTCGAAAGGAGGCGCAGGAAATTATCAAGAAAGCTGAGGACCAAGCTATAAAAAATAAAGAAGGGATTATCGCCGAGGCCAATAAGCAGGCGGAGGTTTTAATTAAAAAAGCTCAACTTGGGATTGATGAGGAGAAAAATAAAGTGATGTCAGAAGTGAAAAATGAAATAGCCGGACTGGTAATGTTGGCCACCGAAAAAATTATCGGAGAAAGAGTAAGTAGTGAGAGCGATAAACGGATTATTGAAGAAATTATTAAATAAAGAAGATTTAAGATGTACGATCTAAGATTTATGAATAAAGAGAAAGTTGAAAAATTCTTAAATCCTAAATAATAAATCTTTATACCTATGAAAATATCTACCAAACAATATGCACAAGCTTTATATGAATTGACTTTGGGAAAAAGTGAAAGTGAGGTTGGTATTGTAGTAGAGAAATTTGTTAAGGAATTAACTAAGAATAATCAAATAAAATCAGTCTCTAAAATAGTTGATAATTTTAATAATATTTACAATCAAGAAAACGGGATTATCGAGGCGGAAATCAAGAGTCGAGAACAATTGCAATCAGAAAGTTTGGAAAAAATAGAGAAATATTTAATTACAAAATATAAGGCTAAGCAAATTATTTTAAATAAGAGAATTGACCCTGAGATTAAGGGGGGTGTAATAATTAAGGCTGGTGATGAAATAATAGATCTATCGGTAGCTACAAATCTAAATCGATTGAAGCGGGAATTAATAAATTAAGTATCATTTTAAATTTATATAAATAATCGTTGTAATTAAAAATATATATGGATAAAAATCACATAATCGAACAATTGAAAAAGCAAATCGAGGGTTTCCAAACTGAAGCTAAGACGGAGAAAGTCGGCAAGGTGATGGAAATCGGAGACGGAGTAGCGCGTATCAGCGGACTCTCTGATGCGATGGCCTCAGAGATGCTTGAATTTAAAGATGGAACCATAGCGGTAGCGCTTAATTTGGAAGAAGATCAAATCGGGGCGATGGTGCTAGGAGATTTTAAGGGAATCAAGGAAGGTGATGAGGTGAAATCAACCGGCAAGATTTTATCTATCCCGGTTACCGAAAAAATGATCGGACGTGTAATTAATCCTTTGGGTCAAGCCATTGATGGAAAAGAGGAAATTAAGTCCGATAAATTTTATCCGATTGAAAAAATCGCTCCCGGAGTAATTGAGAGAAAATCGGTGCATCAACCGGTACAAACCGGAATCAAGGCGATTGACTCGATGATACCGGTGGGGAGAGGGCAAAGAGAGTTGATTATCGGAGATCGACAAACTGGTAAAACGGCGATTGCAATCGATACGATTATCAATCAAAAAGGTCAGGATATGATTTGTATTTATGTGGCCATCGGACAAAAAGAGTCTAAGATTTCCAGAATTGTGGCCGAATTGGAAAAAAACGGCGCCATGGACCACACTATCGTGATTGTGGCCGGCGCTTCCGACAGTGCGGCTTTTTCTTTTATTTCCCCTTATTCCGGAGCGGCTATTGGGGAATATTTTATGGACCAAGGTAAAGATGTTTTGATTGTGTATGATGATTTATCCAAGCATGCCTGGGCTTATCGTCAGATTTCTCTAATTCTAAAAAGACCGCCGGGGCGAGAGGCTTATCCTGGAGATATTTTTTATCTTCATTCCAGACTTCTTGAAAGAAGTGCTAAGTTGGATGAAAAATTTGGAGGCGGATCAATCACCGCTTTGCCGATTATTGAAACTCAAGCCGGGGATGTGAGTGCCTATATTCCGACTAATGTGATTTCGATTACCGACGGACAGATTTATCTGGAAGCTGATTTGTTTTACAAGGGAATTAGACCGGCTTTGAATGTGGGTTTGAGTGTTTCTCGAGTAGGCTCTTCGGCACAAATCAAAGCCATGAAAAAAGTGGCTGGAAAATTGAGATTGGATTTGGCACAGTTTAGAGAGCTGGAAGCTTTTGCTCAATTCGGTTCGGACTTGGATGAGAAAACTCGCGCACAGATCGAGAGAGGAAAAAGAACGGTGGAGATTTTAAAGCAAAACCAATATTCTCCGATTGCCGTAGAAAATCAAGTGGCGGTGATGTTTGCTCTTATCAATGGATTTATCGATGATGTGGCAGTGGAAAAGGTATTGGAGTGGGAAGAAGGTTTTCATAAATATTTGGAATTAAACGGTCAAGAAGTTTTGACGGCAATCAGAGAAAAGAAAGAATTAAGTGATGACGTGGTGGCAGATTTAAATAAGATAATCGGAGAATATAAGGAAACGATTTAAAATATAAGATTTAAGATTTAAGTTTTACGATTTAAGAAATTTTTTAAATTAATTTTTTAGTCTATAAATCATAATTCATAAATCATAATTCATAAATCTAAAAAAATGGCTAGTTCAAAAGAAATTCGCAGTAGAATAAAATCAATTGATAATACCGGAAAAATAACTCGAGCAATGGAGATGGTTTCGGCTGCCAAAATGCGTAAATCCACGGAGAATGTTTTAAAGATTCGAGATTATGCTCATAGCGCTTGGAGCGTTTTGAATAATTTGGCCAGAGCTTTTGAGGATTACAAGCATGGGATGTTGGAGGTGCGTCCGGTCAAAAGCGTTTTGATGATTGTGATGACTTCCAATCGCGGACTATGCGGTTCGTTTAATTCTCAAATAATGAAAAAAGTCAGAGAGGAAATAAATAATCCCAGAAATTTGAAAATGAACAGGATTGGAAATAAAAAAATAGAATCCAAGGTTGAAGACAAGGATTTAAAAATTGATTTTATTACCGTCGGGAAAAAAGGTGAGGGGCTGGTGAGCAAGTTAGGCAAAGAGATTGTGGCGGCTTTTCCGGAATTGACTTATTTACCCAAGATAGAACAAGTTAGACCGCTTTCTAAGATAGTGATTGATGAATATTTGAATAAAAAATATGACAAAGTTGTGATGGCTTATACGGATTATGTTTCAGTTATAGTGCAACAGCCGAAAATTCGTCAACTATTGCCGATTTCCAAAATTGATTTGGAAAAGCAAATTGCCGAAATGGATAATATCGCTAAGGAATATGGATTGGATAAGCCAAAGTCCGAATACAAAGTTGAGCCCAATCCGGATGAAGTTTTGGAACACATTTTCCCGAGATTGATCGAGATGCAACTCTATCATGCGATTCTGGAATCTAACGCTTCCAAAGAGTCGGCGCGAATGATGGCGATGAGAAGCGCGACTGATTCAGCCAAAGAGATGAGTGAGAGTTTAAATTTGGCTTACAACAAGATTAGGCAGATGAAGATTACGCAGGAAATCGCAGAGATTAGTGCGGGAAGAGCGGCGTTGGAGTAGAATTAAGAATGAAGAATTATGAATTAAAAATTGGGAAATCCGTGAATTTAAGAATGTATAATTCGGGAATATAAGGAAATCCCCGCATTCGCGAGGGTGACAAAAGAAAGCATTTTTGAATTTCGAATCAATAATAAAAAGTTGGTATGTTGAAAATTTAATGAAAATTGGTGAATGTAAATTGAGAATTA
>JAVEQZ010000061.1:0-2323 GCA_034007405.1 Candidatus Moraniibacteriota bacterium
TAAAAATAATTTATATAGGTCATATAAGTCGCATAAGACATATAATTAAAAAAAATGAAATTCAACAAAAAAACATTCGAGGTTATTATTTTTGCCAGGGCCGGTCAGGGAGGCAAAAGTCTGGCGGAGTCTTTGGCCCAAGCGGCGGTGAGCGAGGGGAAATATGTGCAAGCTTTCTCCGTTTACGGACCGCAACGTAGCGGAGCGCCGACCAAAGCTTTTGTCAAAATCTCCGATGAGACGATTA
Source organism: Candidatus Moraniibacteriota bacterium (assembly GCA_034007405.1). Classification (GTDB taxonomy): domain Bacteria; phylum Patescibacteriota; class Minisyncoccia; order Moranbacterales; family UBA9337; genus UBA9337. The sequence goes on from JAVEQZ010000061.1 coordinate 248, forward strand.
GAAATCATGAACCGATAATTGATCCGGATGTGGTGGTGGTATTGGACGATGTTTTGATGGAGTCCGAAGATGTCGGTAAAAATATTACCGAAAACGAATCGGTGATTGTCAACACCAAAAAACCGGAAGAGGAAATACGTAAAAAAATTAAAAATTTCCGAGGGAATATAAAATCAATCGATGCGAACGGAATCGCTCTGGATACTATCGGGATGATTCAGCCCAACGGAGTGATTTTGGGCAAATTGATTGCGGTGACGGAAATTGTCAAATTGGAAAGCGTTAAGGAGCAATTTAGAAAAATATTTGAGAAAAAAATCGGGGAAGAGCTAACTCAAAAAAATGTGCTGGCGATAGAGAGGGGATATGATGCGCTTTAGCACAATAGTTTGTAGCGCAGTAGCTTTTTAGTTTTAAAATTGATCCAGAAAACTAATGGCTATAATCTAAACAGCTAACACCTAATAAGCTAAAAAGCTAAAAATATGGAAAAAGGAGCAATTATAAAACATGATATCAAAAAGGCGGCCGATACCGGCAGTTGGCGGAATTTTACCCCGGAAGTGGACGCGGAAAAATGTATCGGTTGCGGGAACTGTGTCAAATATTGTCCGGACGGATGTATACTTTTTAAAGACAGAGAAGACGGTAAGCCGACCAAATTGGCGGAAATCGATCCGGAGTTTTGCAAAGGTTGCGGAGTCTGCGCCCAAGTTTGTCCGGTGAAAGCGATTGATATGAAATAATATTCAATTTTCAATAAACAATATTCATTGAATAAGCAATAACTCAATATTCAATTGAGTATTAAGCATTAAATGAATATTGATTATTGTCTATTGAATATTGAGAAATAAATTTAAATGATTATTCATTAATATAACTTCAAATGAAAGAAAAAATATCCAATTGTAAAACAAGAGTCGCTTTAACCGGCGGGGCGGCTTCAGCCGAGGCTTTGCGCCAGATTAATCCTATGGTGATGCCGGTTTATCCGATTACTCCGCAGACTCCGATTATCGAAACTTTTGCCAAAATCTGCGCCAATGGTAAGGCGGATACGGAAATTATCACAGTTGAATCCGAGCACAGTGCTATTTCGGCGGCAGTCGGTTCGCAAGCGGCCGGAGTGAGAAGTGTGACGGCGACAAGTTCGCAGGGTTTGGCGTTGATGAATGAAATTTTATACATCGCCAGTGGGATGCGTTTACCGATTGTGATGTTGATTTCCGCTCGCGCCTTGAGTGCTCCTCTGAGCATTCATGGCGATCATAGCGATGTGATGGGGGCTCGGGATACCGGCTGGATTCAGCTTTTTTCCGATTCGGTGCAGGAAGTTTATGACAATACGATTATCGGGACCAAATTGGCGGAAAAATCGGAAGTGCCTATTATGGTGGTAATGGACGGTTTTATCACTTCGCACAATGTGGAAAATTTGGAGCTATTGGAGGATGATGCAGTCAGGAATTTTGTCGGTGAGTATCGTAATGAAAACGCTCTTTTGGATGTGGATAATCCGGTGACTTACGGACCGGTTTCTTTGGCTAATTCGCATTTTGATTTTAAATTGGACCAGGAAAAAGCGATGCAAAAAGTTGAGGAAAATTGTCGGGAGGCAATGAGGGAGTTTGCGGAAATTTCCGGCAGGTCCTATGAGGCAATTGAGAAATATCAAGCGGATGATGCGGAAAATATCATAGTGGCGATGGGTTCGGTGGCGGGAAGTATCAAAGATGTGGTGGATGAAATGAGAGAGCGAGGTGAAAAAGTCGGACTTTTAAAAATCAAGCTTTTTCGACCCTTTCCTTATGAGACAGTGGTCGAGGCTTTGAGTAAGGCTAAAAACATTGCCGTTATGGATCGAGCGCTTTCTTTCGGCGCCAAGCCGGCTTTGTATTCCGATGTGGTCAACGCGGTTTTTCAAGCAAGCTTGGATGTAAAGATAGGCAGTTATGTTTACGGTCTGGGCGGAAGGGATATTTTCAGGAAGGATATCGAGGGGATTTTTGAGGAATTATTGAATGGAAAATTTTCCAAGGAGATAAAATATATTAAATAAAAATTGATTCATTA
>JAVEQZ010000061.1:2423-5144 GCA_034007405.1 Candidatus Moraniibacteriota bacterium
AACAATTAACAAAAAAATACGCTCCCGGCGGGGATACTTGCGCGGGGTGCGGGATACCGGTGATTGTCAGGAATGTTTTGGATGTGGCCGAGGATCCGGTGGTGATAATTAATGCAACCGGATGCTTGGAAGTAACCTCTACTATTTATCCTTACACCGCTTGGAAGGTACCCTATATTCACAATGCTTTTGAAAATGCGGCCGCTACAGCGGCGGGAGTGGAGACGGCTTATCAGGCGCTGAAAAAAAGAGGCCTAACGGATAAAAAGATGAAATTTATCGTTTTCGGCGGAGACGGAGGAACTTTCGATATCGGACTCCAGTCCTTATCGGGAATGTTGGAGCGAAATCATGATGTTTTGTATGTGGCTTATGATAATGAGGGTTATATGAATACCGGCGGTCAAAGGTCTGGCGCTACGCCGATCGGGGCCGATATGGAAACCACCCCGGCGGGCAAAAAATCCTATGGCAATAGAAATTTCAGAAAAAATATGATGGAAATCGTGGCCGGGCACGGGGTAAAATATTTGGCTCAGGCCAATGTGGCTTACGTGGAGGATCTGCGGATGAAAGCCAAAAAAGCTCTGGCGACAGAAGGTTCGTCTTTTCTTTTGGTTTTTCAGCCTTGCACCAATGTCTGGAAGTTTCCCACTTCCGATTATGTCAAGGTGGCAAAATTAGCTACGGAGACAAATTATTGGCCGTTGTATGAAATTGAAAACGGAAATTACAATCTCACGCTTAAAAACGAAAATCAAAAAAATATCGAAGAATATCTGAAAACTCAAAAAAGATTCAAGCATCTTTTCCAAGTCGGCAATGAGGAGGTTTTAAAAAGTATTCAAGAAGGAGTGAATAGGAAGTGGGAGGAGCTTTTGAAGAAAGTTGAGTAATAATCAATATTCAATTTTCAATATTCATTCAATATAAAATATTCAAATAATCAACTATGAATAATTTTGATCTCAAGGAGAAAACTGTGAAATTTTCCGAAGAGATTATAGATTTATGCAAAGAGTTAGATATAACCCCGTTAAATAGAAGAATTATTGACCAACTTATAGGTTCCAGCGGTTCAATTGGAGCTAACTATTGCGAAGTCTGCGAGTCGGAGAGTAAAAAATATTTCAGACATAAAATGAGTATCGCAAAAAAAGAAATAAAAGAAACAAAGCATTGGTTGAGATTATTGGTAAAAGTACATAATGATAAAAAAGATAAATGCAGACCATTATGGAAAGAAGCTCATGAATTATTGTTAATCTTTTCCAAATCCATAGAAATCAGCAAGAAACAAAAATAACACTTTGATATTTAATTGAATATTTTTATATTGAGTATTGAATGTGTATTGAGTATTGAATATTGAGTATTAAAATAATGAGTCGAGAATGAGATTTGAACTCACGACCTATATGTGGAATTTATCCGCTTTGGGCGGAAGTGCGTTTTTTAATTTGAGCCGTCTATCGGGATTCCTGCCTGCCGGCAGGCAGGGATGATCTGTGCGTGTAGTTTATAGTCCTCTTTCAAGGGTTTATTTGAGCCGTCTATCGGGATTGAACCGATGGCCTACGCGTTACGAGTGCGTCGCTCTACCAACTGAGCTAAGACGGCATTTTTAAATGTGCATTATGCAATGTTGTGTTTTCCCATTGTAAAGTGTCGCTGGTTTTGTAGGCAAGTCTACTAGCTGCCCCAGTCATCCGACGGGGCACCCTATCGAATGATAGGTTGAGCTATCTCGGCAAATTATTTGTACTAAAACAAATATTATTGTAATATATAATCAAATAAATTTCAAATAATTATTAATCTTTGCCATCCGCCAATCGGTCGGAGGCGGAAAAAATATGGAAATTATAATTGTTTTTTTAGTGGCGGTGGTTTTGGTTTCTATTAAGCAAATAAATCAGTATCAGCGAGGAGTGAAATTTACTATCGGAAAATATTCCGGTATTATGGAGCCGGGTTGGAGGTTGGTGATTCCGGTTTTTCAGAGTTACCAAAAAGTGGATATGCGTATCAAAGCGGTGGATGTGCCTGATCAGGAGGCGATTACCAAGGACAATATTTCCGTCAAAGTAAATGCAGTGATTTATTACAAAGTTAAAGATGCCGATAAGGCGATTATCGAGGTGGAAAATTTCTTTTATGCCGTTAGTCAGTTGGCGCAAACCACGATGCGAAATGTGGTCGGGGAGGTCAATCTGGATGAATTGCTTTCCAATCGAGATACGATTGCCGAAAAAATTAGAGGAATTGTGGATCAGGCTACCGACGCTTGGGGAATTGAAGTGCAATCGGTTGAGTTAAAAGATGTTAATTTGCCGGAGGAGATGAAGCGAGTGATCGGCAAGCAAGCGGAAGCGGAGCGAGAAAAAAGATCGGTCATTATTAAAGCCGAAGGAGAAGTGATAGCGGCCGAAAACTTGGCACTGGCAGCCAAAACCCTTTCCGGATCGGACGGCGCTCTACATCTGAGGACTTTAAATACCTTAAACGATTTGAGCTCCGATCAATCCAATACGGTTATCTTCGCTATCCCGATTGAAGTTTTGCGGGCTTTGGAAAATATGGGCAAGAGAAACTAAAAAATTATAAAATAAAAAACAGCCCCCAAGTGAGGTTGTTTTTTTATTTTGAGGGACTTATGAGATTTGGAATTTAAGAATTTGGGAATCTATGAATTTAAGAATTTGGGAATCTGTGAATTTA
>JAVEQZ010000062.1:0-4948 GCA_034007405.1 Candidatus Moraniibacteriota bacterium
GGATATTAATATATGTCTAATTTTTCTCTTTATTTTATTTCTCGTTGTTGCTAAATTGGAGACTTTTTTTGAGACAATAATAGTTGTTTTAAAATTGCCAAAACTATTGTTGGAGATAAAAAGCTTTAGGTAGGGGGTTTTAAAAACTGAGGATTTTTTAAAAATTTCTTTAAAATTATCCTTTTTTGATATTCTTTGGTTTTTGGGTAGCATAATTTTGAAATACTAAGTAATTATTTTAAATTATTAGCCTACAAGGAGCAATTGGATAATTTTTTGTTTTTATAGCTTAATTAAAGCATTTAATTTTTAAAAATGCAAAAGGTGCAACTCTCGACAAAATATTCTTTATGTGATAATTTAGGAATATTGGATAAATAATTATTTTTTAAGAATGTCAACAATATGAGCACAAAAAGAACATATCAACCCAAAAAAAGAAAGCGAGCAAAAACGCATGGTTTTTTGGAAAGAATGAGTACTAAAAGCGGTAAGGATGTTATAAAAAGACGAAGGCAAAAGGGGAGAAAAAAACTGGCCGTTTAAATAAAATAAAAAACAAAAACACTTATTATGACAACTATTTTTCATGAATTGATTTATCAGCCAATCTACAATATTTTGATTTTTGTCTATGATTTTTTTCCGGGTGGAGATTTTGGGGTGGCTATAATAATAGTGACGGTTCTCTTGAAGGCGGCAATGATTCCTCTTTCAAAAAAGCAAATTGAATCTCAAAAAAGAATTCAAGAAATTCAACCTGAATTAAAAGCAATCCAGGAAAAGTATAAAAATGACAAAGAGAAGCAAACCAAGGAAGTTATGGAGTTTTACAAGAAAAACAAAGTAAATCCTTTTTCCGGTTGCTTTCCGATAATTGTCCAGATTATTTTCTTGATTGCTATTTATAGGGTTATTATAAATATTTCCGATGCCGGGTTGGTTGTTAATAATGGAGATCTTTATTCTTTTGTACGCAATCCGGGAGAGATAAATAAGACATTTTTGGGAGTGGTTGATTTACTAAAGCCCAGTATTCCGATAGCGATTTTGGCCGCCGCCGCTCAGTTTTGGCAAACCAAAATGATGATGTTTAATAAAAAGAAAAAAGAGGAATTAAGCGGGGGTAAAAATAAAAAAGAGGAAAATAAGGAGCCTGATTTTGCTGAAATAATGAATAAGCAAATGCTTTTTTTCGGACCGCTTCTAACTCTTTTTATCGGTGCTAAGTTTGCTGCCGGACTTTCTATTTACTGGCTTTTTTCAACCCTATTTTCCGTTTTTCAGCAGATTTATATTTTAAAAAAGAAATAATAAATTTTTCAGCACAGAGTCTAAAAAGTAACTAGAAAATATTATGAACAATGACAATAAAGAGATAATAAAAGAAACAGCCGTTGAAATTATCAAATGGATGGGATTTGATTGTGAGGTTGAAATTATGGAGGAGAAAGGGGAGGACGAAAGAGTTATTTGTAATATTAAGGCAAAAAAAGATTCTAATGTTTTAATCGGTCAGGGTGGAGATAACTTACAGGCCCTACAACACATCATGAGACTGTTGGTCCGAAAAAAAACCGATGATATGATTAGGTTTGTTTTGGATATTAATTCATATAAAAAAGATCAAGAAGTTTCGGTTTTGGATTCGGCTCGAGAAATGGCTCAAAGAGCGGTGGATGAAAAAAAGACTATGATAATGAGACCGATGTCTGCTTATAATAGAAGGTTGGTGCATATGTTTCTGTCCAATGATGAAAGGGTTAAAACAGAAAGTATCGGTGAAAACGGAGAGCGGAGAGTGGTTATAAAGCCGACTTCAATTTTATAATTTTCTTTTATTTATTTGTTGATTTTCCTTAATTTAAGTTTTTTTGTTTTGTCCGGGTTTTTGATTATTGGAGGATTATAAATTTTTTTTAAAGACTTTTTAATGTGCTTGCCAGGAAAATAGCTTACAATGTGGTTATTAATACAGTGGCTAAAATTTTATCCACGGTTTTGGCTTTGGTTAATATAGGTTTTATTACGAGATATTTGGGAATAAATGGATTTGGGGATTATGCTACGGTCTTGGCTTTTTTTTCTTTTTTCGGGGCAATTCTCGATCTGGGTCTTTACTCGGTTTCTACCAGGGAAATATCCAGAAAAAACGCCGATCAGGAAAAGATCATGGGCAATGTCTTTACTCTTAGAATCTTAAGCTCTTTTTTGGTGGTGGTAATTGCTCCAATTTTGATTTGGATTCTTCCTTACGGTCAAAACATCGAAAAGGGTATTCTTATAATCGCCTTAAACTACGTTTTTTCTTCTTCTTATATGGTGTTAAACGGGGTTTTTCAAAAAAACTTGAGGATGGACAAGGTTACTATTACGGAGTTTTTTGGAAAAGTGGTTCAAGTTTTTTTTGTAGCGATGGCGGTAAAATTTGATTGGGGATTTGATGCGATAATGTTTTCCGTTTTGGCAAATACTCTTTTTACTTTCTTGATAGTGATTTTTTTGAGTCGAAAATATGTGAGATTTTCATTATCTTTCGATTGGATTTATTGGAAGAAGTTTTTTAGAATGTCTTTTCCAGTCGGGATTTCCGCTATGGTGACTTTTTTGTACTTCAAAATGGATACAATTATTCTTTCCATTTTAAAGGGAAGTGAGGCGGTGGGAATTTACAATATGGCTTATAAAATTATTGAGAATATAACTTTTTTTCCGGGAATGATGGTGGGGTTAATTTTACCCCTTTTGTCAATGTATATTTTTACCGATAAACAAAAATTTACCAAAATAATCAATGAAACCGCCAAAGTTTTCTTTTTGTTGGTGGTTCCTTTGGTAATTGGCACTTTGTTTTTGGCTGAAGATATAATCAGTATTATCGGGGGAGAGGATTTTATTATTTCCGCCAATGTCTTGAGGATTTTGATTGTCGCCTTGGCTTTTATATTTTTTGGGAATTTGTTTAATAGCATCTTGATCGCCGCCAATTTACAAAAAAAGTTGATGTATATTTTGAGTTTCTGCGCTTTTTTTAATATTGTGCTTAATCTGATATTTATTCCTATTTACTCTTATTCCGGAGCGGCAACTGTTTCTGTCTTAACGGAGCTTTTGGTGGTTGCGATAACCGCTTACTTTGCCAGTCGAGATTTGGATTATCGTTTTTCGACCAGAGGTTGGGAAAAAATTATTTTTTCGGGATTAATGATGGGTACATTTCTCTTTTTGTTTGGTAAAATTGAATTTGTTTTCGCTTTTTTCGGTAGCGTTTCCGTTTATTTACTTTTCCTTTGGTTGACGAGGGCGATAACCGTAAGAGAAGTGAGAAGTCTTTTGTTTTCAAACTAAAAATAAATTAAAACAAAATATGAAATTTCCCAAAGTTTTTGTGATAATTTTAAATTATAACGGAGAAAAGGTCTTGAGAAATTGTTTGGATAGTTTATATCATGACAATTATCCCAATAAGGAAGTGGTAGTGGTTGATAATGCTTCCAAAGACGATTCTTTTGATAAGATGCGTTTTATTTTTTCCAAATTTCATTTTATTAAAAATGATAAAAATCTTGGTTTTGCAGCGGGGAATAATGTGGCTATTAAATGGGCTTTGGAAAAAATGGCGGATTATGTTTTGCTTTTAAACAATGACGCTGTTTTGGGTGAGGATGCGCTAAAAATAATGATAGAGGAGGCCGAGAAAGATAAAGAAGTTGGGATCTTTAGTCCGATTATTTATGATAAAAAAGGGCAAATTTGGTTTTCTGGAGGAAAGATAAATTGGCTTAAAATGCGCGCCGAACATCAAAATGATATTAAAAAAACTGAATTTATAACCGGTTGTGCGATGCTAATTCGGAAGGAAGTTTTTAAAAAAATCGGTTTACTGGATGAAAAGTTCTTTTTGTATTATGAAGATGCGGATTTTTCTTATCGAGCTGAGAGGGTTGGTTTCGGATTGAGAATTTTGAAAGATGCCAGAGTGGATCATTGGGAAGAGAGTCGCTCAAATCCGCAAAAAAATTATTATTTGGTTTTATCCGGAATAAGATTCTTTCGAAAAAATGTCGGTTTTTGGAAGCGCTTTTACTTGGAGGTATATCTTTTGGGTAGAAAGATAAAAAATTATATCGATTTGAGAAAAAATCCTGTTGATGGGAATAAACAAATGGTAAGAAGAGCTTATCAGGATGCGGGTTTTTTGATTTTAACAAAATGAAAATATCTTTTTTGATTGTTAATTATAAGAGTGAGGAACTTTTAAAGGCTTCCCTGAAATCAATTTTTAATAAAATTGTTTCGGTGGATTTTGAAATTATTATCATAAATAATGATGAGAAGAGTCTTTTTCTGGATGATTTTGCAACGAAAATTTTTTGTTTAGAGAAAATAAACCTGAAAGATTGTAAAAAGAAGAGAGATTTTGTCAGTAAAAAAATAATTGTTATTGAAAACAATAAGAATGTCGGTTTCGGGAAAGCTAACAATTTGGGGGTTTTGGTGAGTCGGGGAGATATTTTGTGTTTTTTGAATCCGGATACGGAAATTAGAAGTGAAAACATTGAAAATTTGTTGGATAAATTTGATTTGGATGAAGAAATTGGAATAATCGGTCCGCGAATATTGGAAAAAAATAAATATGGAAAAATCTCTGTGCAAGCTTGGAGTGCGGGCAAGGATTTGGGGTTGCTTGAAGTATTGAAAGGAAAAATAGGAATCTCGGAGAGTGAAAAAAAATGGAATAGTCAAAAAATGACAGAAGTTGATTGGGTGACAGGGGCATGTCTTTTTATCAGAAAAAGATTATTTTTACAACTGGGCGGATTTGATGAAGAATTTTTTCTTTATTATGAAGATTTGGATCTATGCAAGAGAGCTAGAGAAATTAAGAAAAAAATTATTTTTTATCCGGATTTTGAAATTATTCATTTGGGTGGAAAGAGTTTTGTAA
>JAVEQZ010000007.1:0-23296 GCA_034007405.1 Candidatus Moraniibacteriota bacterium
AATTATCGGGATTTTGACTGGTCGGATGACGGCAAAGCGGAAGTTAAATATTTCGACAAAGAATTCGATTTAAACAATTTGGAGGGGACGGATGTGATTATTTCTCATTTTTCCGATTTTGAGGGATTGGCTCATATTTTTTTGAGTTTTCGCTTCAAGGAGGGTGAGAATTTGGTTGTCTCGGTGGAAACTCGGCGAGAAGCGGATGAGGAGTTTTCTCCTTGGTTGGGCTTATTGCGTCGATTTGAAATTATTTATGTAGCGGGGAGTGAGCGGGATATAATCGGGGTACGGACGGATATTCGTCGAGAAAGGGTTTATGTTTATCCGACCGTGGCCGATAAGAAGAAATCTCAAGAGCTCCTGGTTTTGATTGCAAAAGATATTAATTATATTTATGCCAATCCGACTTTTTACAATACCTTGTTTAATAATTGTATCAATTCTATTACTCGAAGAGTGGAGGATATTTCCGAGATAAAATTTCCGCTCTCTTATAAAACTTTTCTCCCCGGTTTTATGGATGAGGTTTTGTATGACATCAAGTTGATTCCCAATGACAAATCTTTTCAAAAAACCAAGCAATTTTATCTCGTTAATAATGACGAAGTGAATAGGGGCGATTTGGAATATTCGATAAAAATCAGAAAATAAAAAATATTTTTTTCGGATTATCGGGCGAATAGTGAGGGGATTTGTAATAATAATTTGAAAAATTCCCTTTTTTGTAATATAATTCGAGTTGAGGAGACTTGGTGGCAAATAGATTCAATGTTATAGCGTTGAATGGGCTTCCCTTGATATCACCTTGATATTTTTTTAAAGATTAATCTTTGGATTATTATAATATGAAAAGTTTTTTAAAGTCTGTCGGTTTAATTTTCTTCTTTGCGTTTTTTTTCTCGGGTTGCAGTTTGGGCGGAAGCCAATCCTCCGGTAAAGTGGGGGGAGTTTTAAAATCGACGGATTCCGGTTCAAATTGGGAGCTTAAAAATAAGGTTAGCGAAAAAGTTACTCTTGATAAAGTTGATGTTTTTAGTATGGTGATTGATCCGGTTGATACAACTAGGATTTATTTGGGCACCAGGGATAAAGGAGTAGTTTTTTCCAAGGACGAGGCTGAGAGTTGGGAAAAAATGAAATTTCCCGGTAATAAAGTTTATGGAATTGCTATCAATCATTTTAAACCGGGGAATATCTACGCCACCGGAGTGAAAAACAATCGAGGCAAAGTTTATCGGACTGATAATTACGGAGAGGATTGGCGAGAAATTTATACCGAGCCGGCAAGCGGAACCGTGGTAACATCACTGGCGTTGGATAAGAGTAATGCCGGGACGGTCTATCTTGGTACTTCCGGCGGAGTGGTAATTAAGACGGTGGATGGAGGAGTGAGCTGGAGGAATTTATATACTGCTGCCGATGCGGTGACGAAAATATTGTTTGGCGGAGGCACCGATAATCATATTTATTTTATGATCAACAAAAAAAGCGTAGCTGTATCGGACATTGACGGGAGTAATTTTCGATTGATTGGCGCCAAATTATCCGATGAGAATTCAAAAATGGGGGATATTTATTCTATCGCTGTCAGTGAAAATGATTTGGGCAGTTTGTATATTGGAACAGACAGCGGATTGTTTAGAAGTTTTGATGCGGGAGAAAACTTGGAAGAAGTGGAAATAATCGCCAGTTCCAAGGAATTTCCAATCAGATCAATCGCTGTCAATCCGAGAAATTCCCAAGAGTTGATTTATAGCGCTGCTCAAGCTATTTATAAATCAACTAATGGCGGAAAAAATTGGTCAACTTATCAATTGGATACCGGTAGCTTGATTTCTCAGATTTTATTTGATCCGGACGAGGTAAATACGGTATATGCCGGTTTGAGAGATTTTAATTAATTGGTTAATATTTAATTTCAAAAAATATGTACAAAAAAGCGATTGACGATAAAAAAAGAGAATTAGAGGGGGCGATTGAACATTTTAAAATTGAGATGGCTAAAATCAGGACCGGTCGAGCCAATCCGGCTATTTTGGAAGATTTATCAGTTGATTATTACGGGGTCAAAACTCCGCTTAAACAAATAGCCAATATCAATGTGCCGGAGGCCAGAACTCTGGTGATTCAGCCTTGGAGCAGAGACAGTTTGGCCAATATCGAGGCGGCCATCAAGAATTCCGATTTAAATTTATCCCCCAATAACGATGGGGAAATAATTCGCATAAATATCCCGCCGCTTAATCAGGAGAGGCGGGCGGAGTTGGTTAAAATGTTAAACAAAAAAGCCGAGGAAGCGAGAATTGCCGTACGCAACACCCGGGAGGATATTTGGCAAGAAATTCAAGATATGGAAAAACGGGGAGAAATCGCCGAAGATGATAAATTCAGAGGCAAAGAACGTTTGCAAGAAACTATTGATGATTATAATAAAAAAATTGATGAGTTAAGAGTCAAGAAGGAAGATGAAATTATGACAGTTTAATTTTCTGAGAAGTCGAGGGAGGGACGGTTTTTGTAAATTCGAAATAAAAAGACAAAATATGATAAAATTGGTAAATACTGTTATTTTTTTGATCATCAATGAGAAAAATCAGGTTTTGTTGACGAGGAAGGTTCAGGAAGAAAATCCCAAAAAAGATAGTGGTCCGGTTGTGCAGATAATAAAAAAAGAAGATAATGTCGAACCGAAAGAGGAATGGTCATTATTAGTAAACAACGCCGGAGATGACGAGGATCCTCGGGTGGTTATTCGACGAGAAACAAAGAAAAAGCTCGGTTGTGAAGCGGGGATTTGTGTCTATTTTAATCTTTATTTTCATCCTATTTCGGAAAATTTTATCAAAAAAACCGTTTATTTTTACGGAGATATCAAGGGGCAAGCGGAAATAAAAGAAGATTCTATAGATTTAGAATGGGTTGATTTGGAGGAGGAAGATATTAAGAATTTAAATTTACCTCCGGATCAGGAGGAGGCCCTTTTGGATTTTGCCGATTTTTTGCAAAGAAAGTTTTTGGAGCAGGTTGATTAGTGTTTTTAAGATAAAAATCTTGTTTTTAAGAGGCGAAAAAATCGCTTTTTAAAATATTTTTTTTGCAGTTTCGGCAGTGTTTTTAGACAAGCCTTGTTTACTTTTTGAGCTTTTGATATTAAGATGGAGTAAAAAGCGTTTTTTTATTTTTTTAATTAGTAATTTTGAATGAGTTATGTCTTCAGCACAAGTTTTAGAAATCCTTTTCGGATCCAAATCTCGAGCCAGAATGATGCGTTTTTTTATTCTAAACAGTGGCAATGAGTACGCTTTGGCCGAAATTGTGGCAAAAAATTTAATCAATCCTTCGGAAGCACGCAAGGAATTAAAGGCTTTCAGGAAGGCTGATTTTATCAAAGAGCGCACTCGGAAGGGGAAAAAATATTATTACACCAATTTAAACTTTCCCTTTTTCCAGGAATTGGAAAGGTTGGTGATAAAATCGGATATCTTTCCTCAATGCGCCAGTTTGCAAAATGTCAAAAAAATCGGGGATGTTAAATTGGTTTTGACAACCGGTGTTTTTATGAATTATTCCAAGGGAAAATTGGACTTGCTTTTGGTGGTGGACAATGTCAGTCGTACCAAACTCAAAACGCTCATAAATCATCTGGAGGCCGAAGTGGGAAAGGAAGTCCGATATATGGTCTTGACGGGAGAGGAATTGAATTATCGCTTAAATATGCTGGATCGATTTTTGATAAATACTTTCAAGGAACCGCATGAGATATATTTCAGCAAGATTCCCAAGATAAAGCAGATTGTTTCCGTTTTGAAGAAATAATTAAATTATGTCTGATGAAATAAAGCAATTTTTTAAAAATAATCTCCTGGTCACCATTTTTGGAGGAGCTCTTTTTTTAGCCGTCTTTAATTTTATTTCCGCTTTTTATTTTGTGGGAAAACTGAATAACTTGGTCATTCTTCATTATAATGTTTATTTGGGGGTGGATCTGATGGGGGATAAGAATCAAATTTATTTGATTCCCTTGGTGGGCCTATCTTTCGGCTTGGCGAATTTTATTTTAGCCGCTTACTTCTTTTTAAAAAAAGAACGAATGCTTTCTCATATTCTTTCTTTGGCTACTTTGATTATTCAATTGGGTGTAAGCGTTGCTAGCGGATCATTGATTTTGATAAATTATTTTTAGCTTTATTTTTTACGCTTTTTAAATCAACTGGCGTATTTTGATTAGTTTTTTGGATAAAGATAAATTTTTTCAATGATCGGTCGAAGAGTTGTGTTAATTTTTTAAATATGTTTAAATATTTTAGTGATTGAATCGGTAGCGAGTGGGGTATCTATTTTCCGAAAAAAAGCTTTTTCTTTCCGGTCTTTCATTTTATCCGGCAGTTGTAAAAAAGAATCCTTTTTCGGCAAATAAATTTAATTCTATAGCGTTTAAATAGATTTTGTTCGATTCTGCTTAATTAATTTGGCTAAAAAATAAAAGATTAAAATTTTATGTTTAAATTTCCCAGTCCTTATCCTGACAATGAAGAAGAAAAAAAGACTCAGCGCACGCTGGAAATAATTCCGGGTATCTTGACTTGGGTGACCTTATTGGGGATGCCGATTTTTTCTTTTTTTCTTCCGGTTTGGGTGGCGGTTTTTATAATTCTTTTTGACATTTATTGGATTCATCGGACAATTTTTATTTCCGCTTATTCGGTTAGTGCTTATAAAAAACTTACTCGAGGTAAAAACATTGATTGGTGGGGGCTTTGTCAAAATATACACGAGCCGTTAGTTTATGCCGACTCTCTTTCTAGCAGAGTTAAGTCTCTGAAAAAAACTCTCAAGGAATCCAACGGTATGAGTTTTTTCCAAAAGAGAAAGGTAAAAAAGGAAATCGGGCTTTTAAAGTCTGAGATAAAAGAGGTTTCCCGATTGGAGGATATAAAAGATCAAATTTGGGATTGGCGCAAGATAGTTCATGTGGTGATGTTGCCGACTGCCGGGGAGCCGGCTAGTGTGATTGAGCCGACTATTCAAGCTATCAAAGACAGTAATTTTCCCAATCGACAAATCATAATTCTTTTGGCGACCGAGGAGCGGGAGCCGGAAGAAAAAAGATTGGCCAAGGTTAATTATTTACAAGATAAATTTAAAGGAGTTTTTCGGGATTTCTTGGTGACCACTCATATTGTGGCGGAGGGAGAAATGAAGTGCAAAGCTTCCAATGCTACTTTTGCCGCTCGAGAACTCAAGAAATATTTGGAGGAAAGGAATATCGATTTTAAGAAAGTGGTTTTTTCCAATTTCGATTGCGATAGTGTTTGTCATAAGGAATACTTTGCCGCTTTGACTTATCAATATATTATCGATCCCAAAAGATTGCAACGGTCTTATCAACCGATTCCGATGTATCATAATAATTTATGGGATACCAACGCTTTCGTGCGGGTGATTGTTACCAGTTCTTCTTTTTGGCATATGTTTCAAAGCACTCGCAAGGAAATGGTCACTTTTTCTTCGCACAGTGAACCTTTCGACACCTTGGCCAAAGTTGATTTTTGGCCGGTCAATATGATCAGCGAGGATTCAATTATTTATTGGAAATGTTTCGCTTATTATGATGGGGATTATCAAGTAACCCCGATTTATTTGCCGATTTCGTTGGATGCGGTTTTGGCCGACTCTTATTGGCAAACTATCAAAAATCAATATTTTCAGAAAAGGCGTTGGGCTTACGGAATAGAAAATTTTCCTATTATTATGCGATCGATTTGGAAAAATAAAAAAATTAAGCTAAAAAAGAAACTCAAGATCGCTTTTGAAATGTTGGAGGGTCATCATTCTTGGGCTACCGCGCCTTTCATTTTAGCTTTTTTGGGTTGGCTGCCTTTGATATTCGGAGGAAGCGAATTTAATGAGAGTGTTTTGGCTCATAATTTGCCTTTTATCACCAGGGGGTTGATGAGTTTGGCGATGTTGGGTCTTATTATTTCGATGTCTTTAAGTTTCTTGTTAATGCCTTCGCGACCGAAAAAATATTCGCGCTGGAAATATCTCAATATGGTTTTTCAATGGATTTTGATTCCGGTAATCGCTCCGACTTTGGGGGCGATGCCGGCGATTGATTCGCAAACCAGGATTTTAATCAAAAAATATTTTACCGAATTTTGGGTGACGCCCAAGGGAAAATAATTTTTTCAATATTTATGGAATTGAAGGATTTTATCGGAATTTTTAGGAAAAATCAACTTTGGTTTTGGGGTGCTTTTCTGTCGATAATTGTCGTCGGTTCGGGAGTCAGATTTTTTTTAGACGGTATCTACAAAGCGGAAGCGGATTTGAATATTACTCGGACCGGTTATCAAAAAGAAACCTCCGAATACCGTTACGATGAATTTTATCGTTTGCAGGCCGATGAAAGATTTGCCGATACGGTAGTGCGCTGGATTGGTTCAAAAAGGACTCAGGCGGATATCGCTCGAGACTTTGACGGAGTATATTTTTCTAAATTGAGAGGTCAAAGACTTTCCTCTCAAATGATAAAAATATCTTTTTTGATCAAGGATAAGGAAAAAGCCGGAGAAATGAGCCGGATTATTTCTCGAGTATTGAACAATAAAACCGAAGAGCTTAATTCCGAGCAAAAAAATCCTCAATGGTTTAGGCTTTTGGTCAGCGCTCCGGTGGTGGAAAAATACGCTATGCCGTGGTGGCAAATGATGGGACTGCTTTCGGTTTTGGGGTTATTTTTCGGTTTTTGGGCGGTATTAATAAGGCATTATTGGAAATAATCACAATTTATGAACGGAAAGCAAATAAGCAGAGATGAAGATTAAAAATATGAAAATAGGCATAGATATCAGATGTTTATCCGAGGGAAGGCGGACCGGGGTGGAGGAATACAGTCTCAATCTTTTGGAAAAAATTTTAAAGGAGGACAATGATAATAAATATGTCCTTTTTTTGAACTCTTGGAAAAAACCGAAGTTGGAGATTGATTTTCTTAAAAATCATAAGAATGTCGAGCTAAAAATTTCTCGCTTCCCGAATAAGATTCTAAATTTTTTTTTGTGGTATTTCAATTGGCCCAAGTTGGATAAGCTTATTGGCGGGGTGGATGTTTTTTTTATGCCCAATTTGAACTTTGTCGCTTTAAGTCTGAAGGTTAAACTTATTTTGACCGTGCATGATTTGTCTTTTGAATATTATCCGGAGACTTTTTCTTGGAAAAGACGCCTCTGGCATATTTTTATCAATCCGCAAAAAATAATTCGGCGCGCCGATAAAGTTTTGGCTGTCTCCGATTCGACCCGCAATGATTTAATCGGTTTTTATAAAATAAATCAGGCCAAGGTAGAGACGGTTTATAACGGAGTGGGAGAAGTTTTTGGTCGAATTGACAGGAATGATCCCAGACTCTTGAAGATTAAAGAAAAATACGCTTTGCCTTTTAATTTCATTCTTTTTTTGGGAACTTTTGAGCCGCGCAAAAATATCGGCGGGATTGTCAGGGCTTATGAAAGGATGCGTCAAGAGGGCGGAAGCCAGTTGGAGAAATATAAATTGGTGATTGCCGGTTCCGAGGGTTGGAAATCCGCCAAGTTAAAAAGAGAAATAAAAAAATCTTCTTTGGCTAAGGATATTTATCAGGTCAAATTTATTGATGAAGAGGATAAAGTTTTTGTCTATAATTTGGCCGCCCTTTTTGTTTATCCTTCTTTTTTTGAGGGTTTCGGCTTACCGCCTCTGGAAGCGATAAAATGCGGAGTGCCGGTTATCGTTTCGGATAACTCCTCTATGGTGGAAACGGTGGGAGAGGCGGGAATTTTGACGGATGCTTTTTCGGCTGATGAAATCGCTTTGGCAATGAAAGAATTTTTAATCGACAAGGAGCTGAAAAATGAATTTTATCCGGCCGGAATCAGGCAGGCGCAAAAATTTACTTGGACCAAGGCGGCTAAAAAATTCCTGGAGATTGTCAAAAAGATATAAAATTGGAGGACTCCCTTAAATGCAACAAACATCCAACCTTGTCAATATTGCTATATTTCGGGCGGATTGTTATACTAAGAATACTTTTTTGCTCAAATAAGATTAATTTTAAATAAAAAATTATGGAAGAAAAAGAAAAAAACGAAATCCGCGATGCGGAAATTGATGAGATTGAAAGCGATTCGGAAAATAATGATAATACTCAAAAGAATTATCGCACGGAAGTGATTTTAATTCTTATTATCGGGTTGCTTTTGGGAATTATGCTTAAAGCCGAAGCGTTAAAAAATATCAGCATCGGATTTAGCGATTACAAAGTCAAGGGCGGTTTACAGGCTTACGATGTTGAGCAAATAGAGAAAGAAATTAAAGAGAAGCAGGAAGCTCAAAAAGCTGAAGCGGAAGCTAATGCTAAAAAAGCTCAAGAAGCGACAAATGGAGAACAGGCGATGCCCGCCGAGGAAAACAATAATCAACCAAATTAATTAACTAAAAAATAATTGCCGTATTGGGTGTCAGAAACACTTAAATGCAAGCAAAACTTATGACTAAAGATAACAAAAAAGAAAGCAACGCCGAGGAGGTTGTTGCCGAAAAAGAAAACGATCTTGAAGAGGTTGTTGCCGAAAACAAAGAAATTGAGGAAATTAGCACGGATGAGTCTAAAAAGATAAAAAATTTGATTTCCTTGTCTATTTTATTGGGAGGACTTTTCTTGGGAAGTTTGTTTGTGGATTTTTCTCAATTGATTAAAGGGGGAGGAATTTCTCAAAAGATTTTGAAGGACAAAGATATTTTTCAATTGGATGGAAAAACTTGGGTGTCTTATGCTGATCCGATTATCGAGATGAGAGTGATCAATGATGAGGAATGCGAGGAATGCAATGTGGATGAGATTATGCTTTCTTTGAAAAAGATAATGCCGACCATGCTTACCAATAAAGTGGCTTTTGATTCTGAAGAAGGTAAAAAATTAATCGAAGAGTTTGGAGTTAAATCTTTGCCGGCTTTTATTTTTGCCAAAGAAATCGAAGATACTGATATCTATACTCAGGCGCAAGAGATTTTTATTGAAAAAAACGGACAATATTTTATGGATAGCGGTAAGGCCGGGATCCCGGTCGGTAAATATTTGGCTACACCCAAGATTGACGGAAATGTTATCAAATACGGTCCGGACGATGCTAAGGTTAAAATTGTCGAGTATTCCGATTTCCAATGTCCGTACTGTCAAATGTTTCAAAAAACTATGAACGAAGTTATTGCCGAGTATGGGGACAAGGTTCAATTCATATTCAAAAATCTTCCTTTGGAACAAATTCACCCCCGAGCCAAAGCGGCTGCTTTGGCAGCCGAGTGTGCCAATGAACAGGGCAAATGGAGAGAATACGGCGATAAACTTTTTGCCGAGCAGAAAGTTTGGAGCGAGGCTAGTGATAATAAAAACTTTGTGAGTTATGCCACTCAATTGAGATTGGATACAGCTAAATTTAATCAATGTATTACCGAGGGTCGATATAACGATAAAATTGAAGCCGATCTTCAAGAAGCGGAGAGTTTCGGGATTAGCGGAACACCGGCTATTTTCGTCAATGATAAATTTAAAAATGGAGCTATTCAATCTTCCGAACTCAAGAAAATTATCGATGAAGAATTAAACGGAGGAAGTGAAACTGATAACACTGAAACCGAAGCGGAGGCAATTGCCCCTGTTATGGAATAAATAAAAATATTCTTTTTAAAAAAACATCCGCTCAGGGCGGGTGTTTTTGCTTTAAAATAAAAAGTCTGGTATAATTAATTTAAAATATCTTTTTAAAAATAAAAAGTGTCTTAAAATAAAATATGCTTAAAAAAATGACAGGCTTTTTTAATAAGTCTTTTCTTTTAAAAAAAGAATCCTCAAAATCTTCCAAAAAATCCACTCCCGATTCAAAAAGAAAAATTGCCGGAATAAGATTCTTGAAAGTTTTTCTGTTAGGCAATCAACCGCATATTCTTTTTGAAAAAAATAAACATTTCTATATTAAAAGCCTAAAAGGGAGGGGTTTTTATAAACGAGCCAGAAAAATAAGTCTGAAAAACAATTTTGGTTATGATGTCACCAAAAAAGAGCTTTTTGATTTAAACTTGATTGAATCGGGTTTGAATTTAATTTTGACTTATCGTCGAGAATATAACAAAAAAAAGATAACCATTTTTGCCAATTCGATCGACGGACTGAATTTTAAAGAGGTGGCGACCGTTAAAGCGATCGAGGGACCGCTCGCCTTTGTCAAAAAAGATTATTTAGCCGGAGAGTTTTCGGCTTATATTGGTGATAATTTTATTTATTACGGTCAATCTTCCTCTTTTAATAATTGGTCGGTTGCCAAGGCGCATGTTTTAACTCCGCGACAAAAGTTTTTTGACGCTGATAAATTGAAACTAATAAATACTTTTGTTTTACCGGAGGGAAATTTTGTTTTGTATGACGCTTCTTTTCGGGAGGGAGAACATTTTCGAGTGCAATTGGGAGGAGCTCTTTTTTCAGCTGATAATCCGCGGGAGTTGAAATGGCGCTCGGAAAGACCGATCTGGGAGCAGAGTTTGACCGGGGCGGAAGTGGAAACTTTTTATCCTTTGGGAGCTTTTTGGTTGAAAAATAAAATAAACGCTTATTTTGAAGTAAACGGAAATTTGACAGTTGTAGAATTGGCGATTCCCAAATTTGAAACGGATAAAAAGATAAATGTACTGAAACGTCATCAAGGCAATCCGATTCTTACTCCTAAAAAAGAAAATGCATGGGAATCAAAAGCGGTTTTTAACGCGGCGGCTATTTATGCCGAAAACAGATTTCATTTGATTTATCGAGCCTTGGGTGAAGACGATGTTTCCACTTGGGGTTATGCTTCGAGTTCCGACGGAATTAATTTTGATGTAAGAGGCGAATATCCGGTATATTTTCCCAAAGAGAGATTCGAGGGGGTTGTGGGCGAAAAATATCTTCCGTGCTCTCATCCGGCGGTGTATGAATCGGGTGGGGGATGTAACGGCGGATGCGAGGATCCAAGAATGACTCGAATCGGAGATAGGATTTATGTTACTTACGTGGCTTATAACGGATATGAAGTACCCGGAGTGGCAGTTACTTCAATAAATCACAATGATTTTGTCAATAATCGATGGAGTTGGAGTAGGGCTAGATTGATATCCAAGCCGGGGCAAATTCAAAAAAACTGGATGATTTTTCCGGAGAAGATTGCCGGACGTTTTGCAATTTTACACAGCATTTCTCCCAAGATAATGATAGACTATTTTGACAGCTTGGATGAAGAAAAAATTTATATTGAAAAAAGTTTCCGTCAAACCGATACTCAGGAAAATCGTTGGGATAATATTGTTCGCGGGGCGGGTGCTCCGCCAATTAAGACCAAATACGGTTGGCTTTTATTTTATCACGCTATGGATAAAAAAGATCCCAATCGGTATAAAATCGGGGCGATGATTTTGGATTATAAAGAGCCCGAGGTTGTCTTGTATCGATCGCGCTTTCCTATTTTGGAGCCGGATGAAAAATACGAAAACGAAGGTTTCAAGGCGGGTGTAATCTATGTTTGCGGGGCGGTGGTTGAAAAAGGGATTTTGTATATTTATTACGGCGGAGCGGATATGGTGATGTGCGTGGCAACGGCCAAACTGGACGATTTTTTGGAGCGATTGACTTCGGACAAAAAAACTGTTTTGAAAAAAATAAAACTAAAGACTAATTAAAATTAAACAAATAAAAATATGTTTTATGTAAAAAGATCAGCACATAATCCGATTCTTGCGCCGGATGTTGAAAACCACTGGGAAAGTACGGCGGTTTTTAACGGGTGTCCGGTCAAAAAAGGCTTGGGGGTTGATATTGTTTATCGGGCCGTCTCCGAAAAAAAGAATGTCGGCGGTCACCAGATAAATTTATCCGTTATCGGGCACGCCACCTCTTCCAACGGAATAAAATTTAAAAAGAGACGAGAGTTAATTTTGCCGGAGGAGGATTGGGAAATCTTCGGTTGCGAGGATCCGCGTATTACCAAATTGGACGGGAAGTATTATATTTTCTATACCGCTCTTTCGGGCTATCCTTTTTCCAAAGAAAATATTAAAGTCGGTTTGGCTATTTCCAAAAATCTCAAAAAAATCGATGAGAAACATTTAATTACTCCTTTTAACGCCAAGGCAATGTCCCTGTTTCCGGAAAAAATAAATGGAAAACTGACCGCCGTTTTAACAATCGATACGGATAATCCGCCTTCCAAAATCTGCATTGTTCAGTTTGAAAAAGAATCCGATATGTGGTCGGAAAAATATTGGCGAAAAATTTATCAAAATATTGATAAATACACCATTAATCTAACCAGAGGGACGGACGACCATGTCGAAATCGGCGCTCCGCCGGTAAAAACCAAAGACGGTTGGCTATTTGTATATTCGCATGTTTACAATTATTTCAGTGAGGAAAAAGTTTTCGGTGTGGAGGCTTTTTTGACCGACTTAAATGAGCCGACCAAAATTATCAAAAGAACCACGGAAGCTTTTTTGACTCCGGAAACTAATTATGAATTACACGGTCAGGTGGACAACATTGTTTTTCCCAGCGGAGCGATGATTATGGGAGATAAATTGAGAATTTATTACGGCGGAGCGGATACGGTTTGCGCATGTGCCGATTTGAAACTTGATCTCTTGTTGGGGGCGATTGATAAAGACCGACGAGACAAAATCGTTAAACGTTACGAAGGTAATCCTATTTTGGAGCCGGACAAAGAAACTCGTTGGCGATCATTGGCGATTTTTAATCCGGCGGCTATTGAGTTGGGTGGCAAGATTCATATTCTTTATCGAGCGATGTCGGATGATAATACTTCCTATGTGGGTTATGCTTCCACCAAAGACGGTTTTACTATTTTGGAAAACTTGCCCGAGCCGATTTATTGGCCGAGAAAAGATTTTGAGGGCAAGGGTATTCCCGGGGGGAATACCGGTTGCGAAGATCCTCGTGTGGTAAGGGTGGGAGATAAGATATATATGTTCTATACCGCTTATAACGGAGTGGATTCACCCAAAGTGGCAATCAGTTCGATTAGTGTCAAGGATTTCTTGGCAAAAAATTGGAATTGGAGCGAGCCGATTATCGTTTCGCCTGAAAAAGAGTGGGATAAAGACGCTTGTATCATTCCGAAAAAAATAAAAGGTAAATATTATATGATTCATCGTTTGGGTTCGAGCATTTGTGTCGATTATTTGGACTCTCTGGATTTTTCGGAAAAGAGAATTCAGGAATATATAAAACTACTTTCTCCTCGCAACGGAATGTGGGATTCCTTTCGAATCGGATTGTCGACTCCTCCGATAGAAACCAAGAAAGGTTGGCTATTGCTTTATCACGGGGTAAATGACGGAGTTTATAAATTGGGGGCGGCCTTATTGGATAAAAAAAATCCCGAGGATCTTATTACCAGAACTTCTTATCATATTATGGAGCCGGAGACCGATTACGAAATTAACGGTATCGTAAAAAACGTGGTTTTTCCTTGCGGAACGGTGGTGAGAAAAGGAGTGGTTTATATTTATTACGGCGGAGCGGACAAGGTCTTGGGAGTAGCGACGATAAAACTCAAAGATATTCTGAAAATGTTGATTTAATATCTATATGGAAGCTTTTTAACGAAAAGATTCTCGGATTAAAAACGAGAATCTTTTTTTGTTTTAACCCCAATAAGCGGAAAGAGTCAAGATTGGACACTCTCGGAAAATCATGCTAAAATTTTTAATTAGATAACACCTAAAAAACCGGATTGTCAATTTGAGGCAATTCAGTAAAAATAAATGAAAAGCAAAACTTTAAAAAACAAAAACAAAAAGAATTTTATCTTGGTCAGGGGCGCGCGAGTCAATAATCTCAAGAATATCGATATCGATATTCCCAAAAACAAATTTGTGGTGGTTACCGGACTTTCCGGCAGCGGGAAATCTTCCTTGGCTTTTGATACGGTTTTCGTGGAAGGCAATCGGAGATATGTCGAGGGAATGAGTTCTTTTGCGCGAAGCTTTTTGGATATAGCCGCCAAACCGGATGTGGATTCGATTGAAAACCTCAGTCCGCCGATTTCCATTGATCAAAAAAGCGTAATCAGGAGTCCGCGTTCAACAGTGGGAACTTTGACTGAAATTTACGATTATTTGAGAATTCTTTTTGCCAACTTCGGAGAATCGCATTGTCCGAAGTGCAATGCTTTGATGAATAAAAAAAGCAATAAAGATATTTTGCTGGAAATCAAGAAAATGCCCCCCAAAACAATGTTGGTGATTATGGCGCCTTACGGAAAGAAGGATAAAAATATTATCGAAACTATCAATCAAATCGGTCAACTGGGGTATGCGCGGGTGAGAGTGGGAGAAAAAATAATGACTATTGCCGAGGCTTCTAATTTTATTTTAAATAACGAGGTGGGAGGAGAGGCGGATATTGTTATCGATAGAGTGATTTTGGACAGTAAAGATAAAGATGAAGAAAGAATAATGGACTCAATCGAGACAGCGATGAAAGTCGGAGGCGGATCATTGCGCTTGATGCTGGATAATAAGGAAATAATTTCTTATAATCGTGATTTTGTTTGCGAGAAATGCCAGATAAAAATAAAAGAGATTACTCCGCGTCATTTTTCTTTTAATAATCCGGAGGGAGCTTGCGATGAATGTTCGGGATTGGGTCTCAAGATGAAAATTTCAAGCGAGTTGGTTATCCCCAATAAAAAACTTTCTTTGGCGGAGGGCGCTATTAAACCTTGGGGCAGTGTCGGAGGGCGAAACGGAAACAGCGGTCAAGGAATGCAGCTTCTAGCGGCTTTATCCAAGAAGCTCAGATTTTCTCTAAATGTTCCGGTAAACAAAATCCCTCCTAAAAAATTGGAAATTATTCTTTACGGAGACGAGAATTATGATTTTGGCGGAGTAATCGGTCTGATGGAGGAGAAATACAAAAGCACCAAATCCGATCACACTCGCAGTGAAATAGAAAAATATATGGTGAGTGAAATTTGTCCCGTTTGCGAAGGTAAGCGTTTAAAAAGAGAATTTTTAAGTGTTTTATTGAACGGTAAATCTATCGATGAATGGGTTAATATGGATATCGATTCTTTGGCGGCTTATTTGGAAAATTCAAAAAGCGGTCAAAACCAAAACAAAATAATCGGTGCCTTGACGAAAGAAATCGGCGGGCGTTTGCAAATTTTGCAAAAAGTCGGTTTGGGATATTTGAGTTTGTCGCGAGGAACGCAAACTATCTCGGGTGGAGAGGCGCAACGGATAAGATTGGCCACTCAGATAAAATCGAAGTTGACCGGAATAATTTATGTTTTGGACGAACCTTCGATCGGTTTGCACAGTCGGGATAATAAACGCTTGATTGAAACCATTAAATCCTTGCGGGATAGAGATAACTCATTGATTGTTGTCGAACATGATCGGGATTTTATCAAGAATTCCGATTGGGTTATCGATATGGGTAAGGGAGCGGGCGAAGAAGGCGGGGAAGTTATTTTTAGCGGCACGGTGGAGCGGTTGCTTAAAAGCAAGACCGATACCGCTCAATATATCAATGAAAAAAAGACAGTGTTTGAAAGAAAGATTGGTCGTAAAAAACCGGACAAGTTTTTGGAAATAATCGATGCCCATGAACACAATCTCAAAAATATTTCAGTGGCTTTTCCCTTGGAGCGTTTGGTAGTGGTTTGCGGAGTATCCGGAAGCGGAAAATCGACTCTGGTTAACGATATTTTGGCTCGGGCTTTGAGCAAATATTTTTACAAGTCCAAGGCTAAACCGGGAAAGCATAGGCTCTTGAAGGGTCTGAAAAATATCAACAAAGTTGTCAATGTGACCCAGTCACCGATCGGTAAAACGCCTCGTTCCAATGCGGCTACTTATACCGGAGTTTTTTCGCATATTCGGGAATTGTTTGCGCAAACCGAAGAGGCTCAAAACAGGGGCTATACCGCCAGTCGTTTCAGTTTTAATATGAAAGGCGGGCGTTGCGAAGTTTGTCAGGGGGACGGAAAAAAGAAAATCGAGATGCATCTTTTGCCGGATATGTATGTTGAGTGTGAGGCTTGCGAGGGTTCTCGCTATAATAAAAAAACTTTGGAGATTGAATTCCAAGGAGCCAATATTGCCGAAGTTTTGGAAATGAGTGTGAGTTATGCTTTGCGGTTTTTCAAAAAACATAATCTTATTTATGAGAAGCTGAAAATAATGGAAGAGGTCGGTTTGGGGTATTTAAAATTGGGTCAAAGCGCTATTGAACTTTCCGGCGGAGAGGCTCAGCGAATCAAGCTGGCCACCGAATTGGCACGCAAGTCGACAGGCAGGACTTTGTATATTTTGGACGAGCCGACGGTGGGATTGCATTTTGACGATATTCGAAAATTACTCAAAGTTTGCGACGCGCTGGTGGAAAAAGGCAATTCGGTTTTGATTGTCGAGCACAATACGGATGTTATCAAGGGCGCCGATTGGGTCATCGAGATGGGTCCCGAAGGGGGAAAATCGGGGGGACAAGTTATTTTTGAAGGCACCCCGGACAAACTCAAAAGCAAAAAAAACAGTCCGACCGGCAGATTTTTATAATAAACTGTTTTGGAAGATTGAGCGGGGCGGAAAAATAAAGGACAAAAAGTATGCAACAGAATTTGGAAAAAAACATTTTTAGCACAGTTTGTTATTACGATACATTGAATTATCCGTTGACGATTTTTGAAATTTGGAAAAATCTGTTAAATTTAGGGAAAGAGGGGGAATCTTTGGAAACAGCCGGTTGTCGGATGAGTGAAGTGCTCAAGGTTTTAAACGGCGACGGTTTGAAAGATTTTATCGAAAGTAAAAACGGTTTTTATTTTTTGAAAGGACGGGAAGGTTTGATTGTTCAGCGGATTGCTCGCAACAAAATTTCGGTTTTAAAACTCAAACGAATGAGGCGGGTGGTGAGTTTTTTGCGAGTAGCTCCTTTTGTGCGGATGATTTTGGTGACCGGTCGGTTGGCAATGAAAAACGCTCGTCCGCATAGCGATTGGGATGTTTTGGTGGTTTTGAAGGCCGGGAGGATTTGGATCGGGAGAACAGCCATTACTTTTTTGACGCATATTTTGGGCAAAAGGAGGCATCATAAAAAAATAAAAGATCGAATTTGTTTGAATTATTTTATCACCACCGATTCTCTGGAAATCAGAAACAAAGATCTTTTTTCGGCCAATGAATATTTTTTTACCTTTCCTCTATTTGAAACAAAAAATTATTTTCAGAAATTTCGTTTACGCAATCTGTGGATTAGAAAGTATAAGCCCAATTATTACGGAAGTGACCAACGGCATACGCTTTGTCTGCTCGATAACGGATTGACTCGATGGTTGCGAATAGTGGGGGAAAATATTTTGGATCATGATTTTTTGGAAAAATGGTTGGAAAAGCTGGAATTGGAAAAGATCAAAAGAAATCCCAAGTCGGCCGGAGCAACCGGTTTAATCGAGGCGGATCGGCGAGCGTTGATTTTTTTGCCTCATCCGCAAGGACCGAAGGTTTTTGAAAAATTTAAAGCCAAATTGGATGAAATCGGGGCTTTTAATAAATATCATATTTAGTTTATCGATCTTTATTAAATTAAAAAAATGACAAAAGAAAAAACAAAAAAGAAATCTGAGCGAGAGAATTTTTTGACTTTGTCGGAATTTCGCCATCGGGCGGGAATTCCTTTGATCTTGGCCAAAAAGTTGATTGCCTGGCGAGAAATGAAACCGGTAGTGGATGAAGAAGGGCGGATAAGGGTGGCCGAATCGGAAGCGTTGAGATTTATTGATTTATTGAAAAAACCTTGGGTCAAAGCCTATTATTTTTTTCGCGCTTTGGGGCCGGGTTTTATCACCGGCGCTTCGGATGATGATCCCAGCGGAATCGGGACTTATTCTTCGGTGGGGGCCAAATTCGGTTTGGGAATAATTTGGATGGCGGTCTGGCTTTTGCCGATGATGATGGCTATCCAGGAAGTTTGCGCTCGAATCGGGATTGTGACCAATCGAGGTTTGGCGGGAGTGTTGCAAAAACATTATCGACGCAAATTGGTTGTTTGGGTGGTACTGCTATTGATTATCGCCAATGTGGTCAATATCGGAGCTGATTTGGGGGCGATGGCCGCCTCGTTAAATATGTTGACCGGATTTAATTTTTATTTGGGGGCCATAGCGTTCGCTTTTTTGATTATTATTTTGGAAATTTTTATCGGTTATCAATTTTATGTCAAAATTTTGAAATGGTTGGCTTTTTCCGTTTTGGCTTATGTGGTGACCGGATTGATTATTAATCCCGACTGGCGAGAAATTTTGAGTTTTGCCTTTATTCCCAAATTCAGCTTTAGTGAGGAATATATTTTTGCGGTGATTGCGGTTTTCGGAACCACTATTACGCCTTATTTGTTTTTTTGGCAGACTTCGGGCGAGGTGGAAGAAAACAAGCTGGCGCTCAAAATTCAAAAAATGATGAATGAACGGGTGCGTATCAAAAGGCATAACCGGATTGTCAAAATGCGAACCGATGTGGGGACCGGAATGCTTTTGGCCAATATTGTATTCTTTTTTATAATTTTGACCACCGCTCAAGTTTTTTATAAAAACGGGATTACCGATATCGAATCGGCTCATCAAGCGGCTGAAGCGCTCCGACCGTTGGCCGGCGAGTATGCTTATCTGCTTTTTGCTTTGGGGATTATCGGTACCGGACTTTTGGCGATTCCGATTTTGGCCGGTTCGGGAGCGTATGCTTTGGCGGAGGTGATGAAGTGGCAAGAAGGTCTGGATAAGAAATTTTCTCATGCGCGCGGATTTTATTTGGTAATAATTTTTTCGATTTTAGTCGGACTGCTTCTCAATTTTTTAAATATCAATCCGATTAAAGCTCTTTATTACGCCGCTTTTCTAAACGGGGTAATCTCGGTTCCTTTGCTGATAACCATTATGGTGGTTGGAGATGACAAGAAAATTATGGGGCGTGAAACCAATCCGGTTTGGGTTAAAATTTTCGGTTGGGGAGCGATATTTTTTATGTTGGGAATTTTATTTTTGAGTTTAGTGTTATTTTTTAGATAAAATTATTTTTCGAAATATTTAATGATGCCGGAGGAATCAAATTGATCGCAAAATTAGTGCGGATATGAAAAAAGATAAATCCAGAAAAAATATTTTGGCCAAAGTCAATCATCCTCGAGATCTCAAAAATCTTTCCGAGGAAGAATTGTTAATCTTGTGTCAAAACATCAGAGATTTTTTGATTGAAACGGTTACCAAAACCGGAGGGCACTTTGGCTCCAACTTGGGAGTGGTGGAATTGACAGTGGCTTTGCACAAGGTTTTTGATACGCCCAAAGATTCAATTGTTTGGGATGTCGGACATCAGGCTTATCCGCACAAAATTCTTACCGGTCGCAAAGACAGATTGCAGACGATTCGTAAAAAAGGCGGGTTGGCTCCTTTTCCCAAAATGGGCGAGAGCGAGTTTGATGTTTTTAGTGTGGGGCATTCCAGTACTTCTATCAGTGTAGCTACCGGTCTGGCCTTGGCCAAAAAAGGTTCCCGACAAAAAGTGGTGGCGATTATCGGAGACGGAGCGTTGACCGGCGGAATGGCGATGGAGGCCTTGAATCATGCCGGAGATGTTAAAGCCGATGTTTTGGTTATTCTTAATGATAATAAAATGTCGATTTCTCCCAATGTGGGCGGAATGGGCAAATAT
This sequence comes from Candidatus Moraniibacteriota bacterium, assembly GCA_034007405.1. Lineage (GTDB taxonomy): Bacteria > Patescibacteriota > Minisyncoccia > Moranbacterales > UBA9337 > UBA9337. Next base: position 19,789 of record JAVEQZ010000007.1, read on the forward strand.
TTGACCAGACTTATTTCTTCTCCGGCCTATCTCAAGATGCGTAAAAAAGGCAATGAGATTTTGAGCGGAGTGCCGACTATTCAGGAATTCGTTCGTCGGGCGGAAGTATATGCCAAGGGGATGGTGACGCCGGGAACCTTTTTTGAAGAATTGGGTTTCGGTTATTACGGACCGATTGACGGTCATGATATTAAGACATTGTTGGAGGTTTTGGAAAATCTCAAGAGAGTCAAAGGTCCCAAGTTTTTGCATATTATTACCAAAAAAGGCAAGGGTTATCTCCCGGCCGAAAAAGACAAATTATCTCTGCACGCAGTCAGTCCTTTCGTGGCGGATAAAGTGGAGCAAAAAAATCCAATTGTCGCCAAATTTACTTTTTCCAAAGTTTTGGGAGAGTGGATTTGCGCCAAGGCGACGGAAGATAAAAAACTTATGGCTATTACTCCGGCTATGTGCGAGGGTTCCGGTTTGGGGGAGTTTGGCAAAAAATTTCCCAAGCGCTATCTTGATGTGGGAATTGCCGAACAACATGCCTTGACTTTGGCCGCCGGTTTGGCGGTAGCCGGCAAAAAACCGGTGGTGGCGATTTATTCTTCTTTTTTGCAAAGAGCTTATGATCAACTGATTCACGATATCGCTTTGGAAAATTTGGATGTGCTTTTGGCAATCGATCGAGCGGGGGTGGTCGGGGGAGACGGGGCTACTCATAACGGAGTTTTTGATTTGTCTTTTCTGCGGTGCGTCCCCAATTTGACAGTTTTGGCGCCGGCTGATGAGAATGAATGTTTTGCTATGTTGGAGTTCGGTTACCGACATCGCGGTCCGGTGGCGGTCCGCTATCCTCGAGGCGGAGTAAAAGGTAAACTTTCCAAATCCAAACTTCCCAAGATTCGATTGGGCAAAGGAGAGGTGGTCAGCAAAGGAAAAAAGGTTGTTATCTTATCCTTCGGGACTGTGTTAAGAAGATGTCGAAAGCCGGCCGAGGATTTGGGAGCCACTTTGGTCAATATGCGTTTTGTCAAACCGCTGGATGAAAAACTGCTGGAAAAATTATCTCGAGAGCATCAATATTTGATAACGGTCGAAGACAACACGGTCTTGGGTGGCGCGGGTGGCGCGGTCGGTGAGTGGGTACTTAATCATAAATTAAAAGTTAAGGTTAAAAATATCGGCTTGCCGGATTATTTTTTGCCACACGGCGGACAAGAGGAGATTTTAAATGAAGCCGGATTGAGCGAGGAGGGGATTTTGTCTCAAATAAAAAAATTTATCGAAAAAGAGGTTTAAAATTTTACGGTTGGAATTTTGGTGTCAAAGTGTTATGCTAGAGATAAGTTGATTAAAAATTAATTTTAAAAAAGTATGCAAATAGAATTGACAAACGAACAATACCGGCAGTTGTTGGAATTGGTTTCTTTGGGTAACGGGGTATTGGGAACAGTGGGGGATTTGTCGGAAGACCAGGTTTATGAAGCCAAATCGATGGAAGGAGAGGATATGCAGAGTTATTTGTTGGGTTTTGCCGGAGAATTTGACAGTGAGGATTTGCTCAAGGAAGAGATGTATCAAGAACATATTTTGCCGATCATGATGGACTACGAGGACTTGGTCACTTATGACAATTTGAGCACTCAATTGGCTTGGCGAGATATCAACCGGGAGATGAGCGAAGAGGAATTGAATGAGATGGTGGAAAAATACGAGGATCAACTGGAGGAGAAAATTTCGGCTTATGAAGACGGATATCGGCAGGAGTTTGCTCGTTTCGGACTTACTCATTTGGAAGTGATTGCGGGAGAAGAAGAGGCGGTCGAAGAAGGTGAGGCGGGAGAGGTTGAAATTCCGGCAGAAACCGAATCGGAGGAGGTAAAATCCGAAGGTTGGGTGGAGGATACTCCGAGCGAAGAAGCGAGCGAGGAGACTGTTGAAAAACCGACAGCATAAAGAAAATCAATAAGTACGTACCCGAGTACTTACTCGGGTACGTACTTTCTTTGGAGAATAAATATTCGGCAGGCCGATTCTTTTAGGGTCGGTTTTTTTATATTTTGGTTTTATCGATATTTTTCCCCAAAAAAAGCCCTCGCCAAAAGGTAAAAGGGATAGTAAAATAAAGGAAAAGTAAATATTAAAGTTTAAAAATTAAATGAAAAATAAATCACCGAAAAATGTTATCATTTATCAAGCAAAGTCCGGAGCTATCGAGCTTCAGGGGGATTTTAAACATGAAAATATTTGGGCAACACTGGATCAAATCGCAGCTGTTTTTGGTCGTGATAAGTCTGTTATTTCGCGTCATTTCAAAAAAATTTTTAATGAAGGTGAATTAAATAGAAATTCAGTTGTTGCAAAAAATGCAACAACTGCAAGCGATGGTAAAACTTATCAAGTCGAATATTATAATTTAGACGCTATTATATCTGTCGGATATAGAATTAATTCTAAAACTGCCACAGAGTTTCGCCAATGGGCGACGAGAACCTTAAGGGAGCATATCATCAAAGGCTATACCATCAATCGTAAGCAAATTGCTCAAAATTATGAGGCTTTTATGCAGACTGTGAACAATATTCAAAGTTTATTATCGGAGCACGTCACTCTTGATCCCAAGATGGTTTTGGAGCTTATTAAAGAGTTTGCGAGCACTTGGATAACTTTGGATGCTTATGATAAAGCTACTCTTAGCGTAGTGGGTTCAAATAAAAAAGCTATTAAATTATCGGGTCAAGAATTAACCGAAGTGATTGCTAATTTGCGTAAAGAATTAATTAAAAAAGGGGAGGCGACTGAAATATTTGCTCAAGAAAGAAAGAGTGGGAGCGTGGAGGGAATTCTGGGAAATGTGATGCAATCTTTGGGTGGTAAATCTGTTTATCCGACTGCGGAGGAAAAGGCAGCCAATCTTTTATATTTTATGGTCAAAAATCATCCCTTTGTTGATGGCAACAAGAGAAGTGGAGCTTTTGCTTTTGTTTGGTTTCTAAGAAAGACAAAAATAAAAGGAGCGAGGAATATAAATCCTAGCGCACTTACCGCGCTCACCCTTTTGATTGCCGAGAGTCAGCCTAAACAAAAGAGTCAAATGGTAGCACTGGTGACTAATTTATTATCTTTGAAAGTTCAATCTTCTAGATAATTATAGGGTGTTTTTTCGTGGCGGCCGTCACAAAAAAATACCTTGGAAAAAAGATGAAGGTATAAATCTGGGAATATTTTTTAACATCATAGCCAATCTTTGTCAATCTTGGAAAATGGAGAAAAAGGTGCTAAGATAGTGGAAAAATTATTTAAAAAAATAATCTTATGAAAAAAACAGTCAAAAAGATTGGAGTTCTTTTTTTAGTGTGGTCTTTTGTTTTTACGCCGGTCTCTTTTCAATTTGATAATCTGAGCATAAACAAAGAAGTCGGGGCCGCCAATCTCGAAAATATCAACATTGGTGATATCAGAGAAGATATCGTCATAAATGAAAATGAAAACTTTATTGTGGAATCCGGTGGAGAAATAA
>JAVEQZ010000063.1:0-4758 GCA_034007405.1 Candidatus Moraniibacteriota bacterium
GGAGTACCTCGCAATGACAGTTATATTCTCTCGTCTTTGCGAAGGAATCCTAAGTCTTAAATCTGATAATCAAGGCTCTACTTTAATTGCCTCAAGAGACTCTCTCCATTCATACTCTCCGGTTTGGAAATATTCATCAATTCCAAAACTGTCGGGGCGACATCGCTCAGGAGACCGCGAATACTGCTTTCCGATTCGATGATTTCTTCGGGAGTTTTTTCTCGGTGATTTTCCGGGGTGATAAGCCAAAGAGGCACCGGATTGGAGGAGTGCTCGGTCAGAGCTTGGCCGGAGTAAAGATTCATCATTTCTTCGGCGTTACCGTGATCGGCGGTAATAAGGATTGCCCCGCCTTTTTCCAAAATTTTTGGCAAAAGTAAAGAAAGACTTTTATCCAAGGACTCAACCGCCTTGATTGCCGCCGGCAGATTGCCGGTGTGGCCCACCATATCGGCATTGGCGTAATTCATCAAAATAAAATCATATTTATTGAGTTCGATAGCCTCGATTGTTTTTTGAGTCACTTGAGCGGCGCTCATCTCCGGTTCTTCGTCGTATTTGGCCACGGACGGGGAGGGTACCAAGATATGATCTTCTCCGGCAAAAGGCTCTTCGATGCCACCGTTAAAAAAGTAGGTCACATGCGCGTATTTTTCCGTTTCGGCGATTCGCAATTGTTTCATATTGTGTTTACTGAGAACTTCTCCCAGACCGCCGGTATTTACTTCCGGCGGAAAAGCGATTGAGACCGGCAAATCTTTTTCGTATTCGGTCATGGTAACAAAGACCACTTTGGGGTTTTTGGTTTTGGGAAATTTATTGAAATTGGGAATGACAAAAGATTGCGTGATTTGTCGGGCCCGGTCCTCGCGAAAATTGAAAAATATAATCGTGTCGTTGTCTTTGACGGTAGTGAGCGGAGCGCCGCCTTTCATCATTACTCCCGGTTCCATATATTCGTCATTTACATCTTGGGAATAGGATTTTTCCATATATTCAATCGGATCTTCCATCGGATTGCCGATTCCTTCGGTGAGCATTTTATAGGCTTTCTCTGTTCGATCCCAATTATTGTTTCTATCCATCGCCCAGTTTCTCCCGCAGACGGTGGCGATTTCTCCCGCTCCGATTATTTTCATTTTTTCTTGTATTTTTTTGATAGTGGCGGTTCCCGAGGTGGGGGGTGAATCTCTTCCATCGGAGAATATGTGGACAAAGACCTTTTCCACTTTCTGTTCCTTGGCCATTTCCAAGATGGCAAAAAGATGTTCGTTTGTGGAGTGAACCGATCCTTCGCCCACCAAGCCCATTATATGAAGAGTGCTGTTGTTTTTGCGGACATTGTCCATTCCTTCCAGGAAAGCTTTGTTGGTAAAAAATGCTCTGCTTTGGATGGACATGGTTATTTTGGGCAGGTTTTGATAGATTATCTTTCCCGCTCCCAGGATAGTGTGGCCCACTTCGCTATTACCCGGCTCTCCCCAAGGGATACCGGCCGAAATTCCCGAAGCCTGCAGGGCAATCATCGGGTAATTTTGTTTTATTTTATCGATAGTGGGTAAATTGGCTTTTTTGATAGCGTTACCTTCAATATTGGCGCTTATTCCCCAGCCATCAAGAATTATTAAAACGGTTGGTTTATACATTTTTTTGTTATTAAAATTTAATATAGTAGTTATTTTATTTGCCAGTACTTTGTTAATAGAGTTATTTATAATTTCCAAATTCCAAAAAACAAGATCCAAACAAGCTTTAAATTAAAATACTCAATTATCTTTTATTATTATTTTTTGCCTTTACTATTATCGCAGAAAGTATATTTCTCAGTTCAATAGCTTCTTTTTTAAAATCATTCATTCTTGACTCCAATTCCTTATTATTGACTTCTCCAATTGACTCAGATTAACCAATGACTTGTCCAACCGTCTACCATTCATTGAATTCTTGGGTAAGACACGACAAAGTTTTATGTGACCCTTTTTGAAAATTCGGTAGCTCTTTCCCCTAAATCATATGGTTTTTTAGCATCAGACATATTTTTTAATTTGGAATTTTGAATTTGTTTGCCTGCCTGCCGGTAGGTAGGGAAATTGTTTCTTGGGATTTGTTTTTTGGGTAAATATATTTCTAACTTTGGATTGCAACTTTTAATTTTTCATTTTTAACTTTGAATTAATATTATTTCTACCCATATTATAACACAAAATAAATAAAAAAGAGATTTTATTTCCCTTTGACAAAATCTCCCGGTTATAATATCATTTATGTATCTAATTAATAGGATAAAACTGTTGTTCCGTTTAGCCGTTTGAATTTTAATGATTGATATTTTAAGATGAATAAGCTTTTATTTCAAGATTCTAAAATAAATAAAAAAGTTAAAATTTAACCGATTTGGGATTTTTCTCAAAACTTGGTCTGTTTAATTTCAGACGGTTCTTTTTAGGCGGAAAACAGAGATTACAATATGGAAGTGAATTTAACGCTATTGATGGCCTCGATGCTGTTTTTGGCTTTGGGAGCGGTAGTCGGGTATTACACTCGACAGTCGATTGCCAGTAAGCAATTGACTACTGCCGAAGGCAAGGCTAATAGTATTATCGAAGAGGCTAAGCAAAAATACAAAGAGGAGACTCTGAACGCCAAAAACAAGGCGGTGGAAATTTTGGAGGAAGCCAAGAAAAAAGAAAAAGAAAGAGAAGAACAAATTCGCAAGATGGAACAACGTCTTGAGAAACGGGAAGAGATGATTGATAGAAAAATGGACGATCTTGATAAAGGTAAGAATCTTTTGGAAAGTAAAGTTCTTCAGGTCAAAAGTATAAAAAAAGAGGCTGAGACAATCAGACAAAAAGAGCTGAAGCGATTGGAGGAGATTGCCGGATTGGATAAGGAGCAGGCCAAAAATGTTTTATTGCAATTGACCGAGGATGAATATAAGGAGGCTTTGTTGGAGAAAATTAAAAGATTAGAAAGAGACGGCGCTGAGGAGATGAAAAAGAAAGCGCAAAATATTATTGTCCAAGTCATTCAAAAATACGCCGGAGCGCATACCGCCGAAACAACCACATCCACAGTCAGTATTCCTTCGGATGAGATCAAGGGTAAGATAATCGGTCGAGAGGGGCGTAATATTAAAACTTTGGAAAAAATGACCGGAGCGGAGATTATCGTGGATGATACGCCGGAAGCGATCGTGATTTCCAGCTTTGATCCGGTTCGTCGAGAGATCGCCAAGATCGCTTTGTCAAAACTTATTGAAGACGGCAGAATTCACCCCACTCGAATCGAGGAGGCGGTAAAATATGCCAAGGGAGAAGTTGATAATAAGATTAAGGAAGCCGGAGAAGCGGCTACTTATGATTTGGGGATTGCCGGGCTGGATCCCAAGTTGGTCTATTTGATCGGTCGATTGAGATATCGAACCAGTTATGGTCAAAATGTATTGATTCACTCTATGGAGGTGGCTCATTTGTCCGGGGCCTTGGCCAATGAATTGGGAGCGGATGTGGCGGTGGCTAAGAAAGCCGGACTGTTGCATGATATTGGCAAATCGGTTGACCATGAGATTCAGGGTACGCATGTAAAAATAGGGATAAAGATTTTGGAAAAATTTCATATTGATCAGGCGGTCATCGACGCGATGAAATCTCATCACGAAGAATATCCTTTCGGAAGCGCCGAATCCTTTATCGTGGCGGCTGCCGATGCGATTTCCGCCGGTCGACCGGGGGCGCGTAAGGATACTTTGGAAAATTACCTCAAGCGATTGGAGGAATTGGAAAATATCGTCAATTCATTTGAGGCGGTCAGTAAGAGTTATGCTATTCAGGCCGGAAGGGAAATCCGAGTTTTTGTCGATAGTGAAAAAGTGGATGATTACGGCGCCGCCAAATTGGCCAAAGATATTGCTGACAAGATTGAGGAGGAATTGAAATATCCGGGAGAAATAAAAGTGAATGTTTTGCGAGAAACTCGTTCGATTGAATATGCCAGATAATCTAAAAAAAGTTTATTGTGCATAAAAAGCTTGCCTAATTGGGGTTTTAGGTAGTAAAATTAAGCAAACAAAGAAAAATTGTTTTTATCCTTAAATTGAAAGGGGGTGTATGATTAGATGAAAAATATCAATAAAGCTGAATTGGTAGACGCGGTAGCAACCAAAACCGATCTATCCAAAAAAGAAGTAACCGCCGTTATCGAAACCCTACTCGATAAAATTACCGAGGAGATGAGAAAAGGCAACAAGGTTACTATTACCGGTTTCGGAATTTTCAAAACCAGTAAAAGAGCGGCTCGACAAGGACGCAATCCGCAAACCGGAGCGACTATCAAGATTGCTGCTACAACTGTTCCAAAGTTTAGCGCCGGTAAAGGGCTAAAAGAAGCTGTTAAATAAATACAATAAAAAGATAGCGACAAAAAAATCATCTTGATTTATGCAAGATGATTTTTTGTTTTAGTTTTATGAGTAGTTTGCGGTGTGTCATCTCGACCTTGTGGAGACCTGCCTGCTCGTCTCGCTAGCTCACCGAAGCGGGCCGGCAGGCAGGTACTCAAAATTTGCATGGTAATCCCTGTCGTCATTGCGAAGGAGTTTTGTACTCAAAACGACTGTGGCAATCTCGTTTAGGATTCTTCTTTGGAGTACCCCCGCTTTGCAGTATCTTCAATGAAGGGAGTCGTTATAATAGATCCTGTTTTCGTTTGAGATTGCTTCGGAGTACCTCGCAATGACAGATTGGCGAAGGTTAAATC
>JAVEQZ010000064.1:0-4685 GCA_034007405.1 Candidatus Moraniibacteriota bacterium
TTCCTTTGTGCCTCTGACTAACCCCAACCTCACTTTCACTAACTGGGGTATAAATCTTCACAAAATTTTGCGCTCCCGCCGTCCATCCATCTACCACTACCGCAGTCGAATCCGGCGTCGTCCCATTCGCATAACAAGCAATATTCCATTGCTCTTTACTAGTGACGAGATCCTTACCCCCCGACCAAGTATCAAAATTTCTCAAATCACTATCGATGCCGGTATTCTCATCCCCATTCTCCGCATTCGCTAATGATGTATAAGCCCTGAATAAGCTCCAGTCATTATCATTGATAACTTGCGCCGGAACGGCTCCACTGGCATTGGATATTGTATATTGAAAATTGGATATTCTCCCAGTGACGAATGCCAATGAGTCACTGGAGTCAATATCTCCATCATTATCGTCATCATACTGTATCACATCTCCCACCCCGATATTATCTGCCAGCGCGCGCTGGAAAGTAGCGATATTTCCAACTATAGTCATAGAATTATCTTCACCATCTTCCAGGGCATCGGTTTTATTTGGCGCGACACTTCTATAGATTTGGGTGGCTCTTGCTTCATCAGCGCCGATGTCCCACGCGGTTGTACCCCCCTCTTGGGGGTCCAACCGCTGTTGTCCATCGATATCATTATTAAAAGGAAAAACATTATCCCCGGATAAATCCGCTCCACTGTTTTTGGCCACCGTGTCGGTGGGAGAAAGATGGAAGTCTTCAGAGCCGGCGGTAGTGGAGACAAAAGAAACATTACCGTATTTATTCTTATAAATACTATAATTCTCCCCCGAAACAAAAATATCATTGGCAATACTAAGCTGAGTCTCGGAGTCTAGAGCCGTGACGTAAGTATATGTGTTGTCGGTAGTGTTTTTGATGATCGAGCCGATTTGAACTCCTTTGGTGATAAAGGTTTCTGTGGAATTTATTAGTTTGGAGGCGGTGGTGGCGTTTGTGGTGTCGGTGGTATACGTAGCACCGATAGCTATTGAAGAATCTGGGGCTTGATCCGTTAAATTATTTTCAAGAAAAGGAAATGAGGTTAAAAAATTATAGTTTGTTGTGTTACCGACAGATATATTATTTTTAAAGTACAGCCCCGAATTTGTGAAGCTATCAGAATCAATACCTGTTCCACAACTAACTATTGAGTTATTGTAAATATAACCTTTAAGCGAAGATGCAGAATTTCTAAAATAGATCCCTGTTACATTATCGTAAATGATATTATTCCAAATATAAATTTTTAAATTTTTTGAATTCAAATCTATCCTTATTCCATTTTCCCAAGTATCTTTTATTATACATGAATCTATGAAAAAATTTCCACTAGATGATAAATTTATACCCCTAGAGGAATCGCTAAAATTTCCAAGTTGTAAACCTGAAACTCTCACATAATCTACACCCAACCCCAAAACATGACCAAATGAACTAGATGCAGACATCTTATATTTATTCTCATCCCATTTACCACCATGTCGCTGACTAACTCCAACTTCGTTAATATTTATCGGAGTATAAATATTTAAAAAATTATTTACCCCCGTTATCCAATTGCCAACATTTACTATTGCATTATCCGCCGTAGTTCCATTGGCATAACAAGCAATATTCCATTGCTGATTGGCAGCCACTAAATCTTTACCGACATCATCCGTGGTTGCATCACCGCCCGCGGTCCAATCATCAAAGTTCCGGAGATCAGAATCAACCCCAGTATTCTCCACCCCTTTTTCCGCATTCGCCAAAGAGGTATAAGCTCGAAATAAGCTCCAGTTATTATCACTATTAACCGGCGTCGGAGCTCCTCCGCTGGCATTGGATATTGTATATTGAGTATTGGATATTCTCCCAGTGACGAATGCCAATGAGTCATTAGCGTCGATATCGCCATCATCATCGTCATCATACTGGATCACATCCCCCACCCCGACATTATCCGGAAGCGCGTTAGCAAAAGTCGCCCGGTCGCCGGTGATATTCATCGCATTACTTGTTCCAACTGCGATGGCGGAAGTAGCTCCGGGGGCGACACTGCGATAGATTTTAGTCGGATCAACGGGTTTTTCTTCTTTGGAGATGATAGTTTGATTTTGGGGAGTGGTACTGGTGGGTTTGACCCAAGCTTCAAGAGTGACTTCTTCGCTGAGGTCCAATGATTGATTGTCAGCTATTTCTACATAATCTCCGGTACCGTCAAACTCGAGACATTTACCGCTTTTACACATTGATTCGTCTTTCCAAGTCGCTCCAACTATTGTGCCATCATTTCGGTTAGATGATTCGTCATGAGCGGTCGTACCGAAACCTTCATCAAAAGGGAGATAAAGCGCGGGTGATGGTCCTTTTTCTTCTTGGCCGATAGTGCCAATAGTATAATTGGAGGCTTCAGTGGAAAAATCATTGAGCTCAAATCCGTTTTCCGCTGTCGGATTGCCATAGTAAAAATCGATGATTTGCGTACCGCTATCAAAAACCGGGAAGTTGGTGTGGATTACGGTGGAAGAAGTTCTGCAACCGGAAACAATATAGTAAGGGAGGGTTTCTCCGTTTTGTCTGATAAATCTAATATCTCCGCAATCATCTTGGAATTTATTTGTATCCGATGTATCCAGGGTTAAGGTAATATAGACATTATTTTCGGTGGTAACATTATTGGTAACAGTGATAGCTTTGCGATAAAACCAATCACTGTTCCACCAAGAGGCTCCGGCTTGTTTATTCCAAAGATAAAAAGATATTGGCGCGATAATTAGTAAAATTAAAGCAAGAGAAAAAATTAGTTTTCTTTTTTTGGTTTTGAATAAAAAATTGGTCATATTTGACAAATAAGTCTTATAAGACGAATGTTTTTTAAAACCTAAAACAAGCCTCTTTTTTTTCGGAGTTTTGATGACTGATGACTGATTACTGATTACTAATTTACTTTCTTTTCTTTTTATATCCATTCTCAAACTTAATTCCTTATTGTTTAGTTAACGCATTAACGAGTTAACGGATTAAATTACTAATTTTTAAATTTTATAATTTTTTAATAAATTTTAAATTCTAAATTTGAGATTCCTCCACTCCGTTATCACTGCGGTCGGAATGACAGAGGGGGAAGTTGAAGTGACAAACGAGAGTTGGAATTTTTAATTTAAAATTAATTTGACATTTGAAATTTTTGATTTGAAATTCTAAGTCTATTATACCACAAAAAAATAACATTTTAATATGTTGGCTTTCTGTCATTGCGAAGGAGTTTGGTATTCCGAACGACTTTGGCAATCTCGCTCAAGATTGCTTCGGAGTACCTCGCAATGACAGGGAGGGTTGGACCGCCGAAAAAATAACTTTTTTTAGTCTCCCCCTTTGCCAAAGGGGAATTTGGATAATTAATCCGAAGACTAATCCAAAGGCTCAACCTTGGGGTCTTTTAAGGTTGAGCCTTGGAGAAAAAATTAAGCAAAATACAAAAAGCGGTCCGACCCCCAAGAGGGGGTCGGACCGCTAATCTCCCCCTTTGTTAAAGGGGGATTTTGTATTTTTGTTTCCCCCTTTGTTAAAGGGGGATTTGGGTCACAATAAATCCCTCTGTCTCGCTGGACATCTCCCTTTGAGAAAGGGAGAGCAGAGAAATCCCTCTGTCCTGCTAGACATCTCCCTTTAGAAAAGGGAGACCCTGAAGAAACAAACTCGTTAATAAGTAATAATTAATTCCCCGTTTTTGATTTTTAAATTCTGAATCGTTCTAGATTGCCACGTCGGAGTACCTCCTCGCAAAGACATAAATTCGTTAACTCGTTAATAAATAATAATTAATTTCTATTCATAAATCATACCTGCCTGCCGGCAGGCAGGAATCCCAAACCTTTCCCGATGACTGATTACAGATGACTAATGACTGAATTTCCTATTCTTAATTCTCCATTATTAATTCTTCATCATTTTCTTTTTCTTCCACAATCCACCAGTTGAATTCCAAGGCTCTGTCAACACTGATGCCGTTGTCGGTCTGAACTTTGAAGCTTTCGCCCGGAATTATTTCCACCACCGAGAGAGGCTGAATAATATCTCGAGAAGTTGAAGTAATGAAGACTTTGCTGTTTTTGGTAACCGCCTTGGTGTAAACAATTACACTCTTGCCATCGTTGACAATCGCCTCGCCGGTTTCATCTTCAAACCAGTTGCGGTCCTCGTCTTTGGGCATCGGTTCGGTGTTTTCGGTCGCGTCATTCATTCCGTCGCCGTCGCTGTCAAACGGAATTTTGACTCCGCTACAATCATCGATATTGTCATATTGTCCGTCGGCATTCTTGGTGTCGGTGATCAAACCGCAAATCTTGCCGGTACCGATGGTTGGCGCCTCGCTATCGATATTGCTGATTACCAGGGTGCCGGTCTCGGTTATTTCGGCTTTCAAAGTTCCGCCAATGGTGATATCACCCTCGGAAGCATCCAAGAAGCTCAACAAAGTGTTCAATTTATCATCCATCTCGGCAAAATCGACTTCTTTGATTTGCTCTTTGATTTGCGCCATTTGCAATTGAATTTCATTAAGAAGCAGTCCGTTACCCATATTGGCCGATTCCAAAACGGTCAAGCGTGATCTCACATCCAACATCTCCGCTCCGCTGGCGATAATTTGATTGACTTGGTCTTCGATTGCCATCGCGGCGATTCTTTCTTGGATTG
>JAVEQZ010000065.1:0-4653 GCA_034007405.1 Candidatus Moraniibacteriota bacterium
CGCACGGCAGTTTGCGCCTGACCATCGGCAAACATACTACCGAAAGTGAAATTGATTTTGCCGTGAAAAAAATAAAAGAAGCGGTGGAAAAATTGAGAAATATCTCCGGTAATGTTTTAAATGAATTTAAATAAACCGCAAATCTGCAAATCTTTTACAAATCTACAAATTCATGAAATTAATGTTTGACTTATTTGTAAATTTGTACTCGATTTGTAAATTTGTAGTAAAATATTATGCAATACTCAAAAAAAGTTTTGGATTATTTTATAAAACCGCGCAATTTGGGAGAGATTCCGAACGCTGACGGAGAATCCACTGTCGGTAATCCCAAGTGCGGAGATATTATGAAAATTTATCTCAAAATAAATAAAAATGCTGACGGACAAGAAATAATCGAGGATGTCAGATTTCAAACCTTGGGTTGCGGAGCGGCGATTGCCACCAGTTCAATGGCCACCGAAATGGTCAAAGGCAAAACACTGGACGAAGCTTACCGAATAACCAATCAACAAGTAGCCGACGAATTGGGCGGTCTGCCGGCCGTCAAAATGCATTGTAGTAATTTGGCGGCGGATGCGATCAGAAAAGCGATTGAAAATTATAGAGCCGAAAAGGCAAAAAAATAATAATTACTGAGATTACCACAGATATATCCAGAGATTGCCACGCAAATATTGATTGCCTGCCTGCCGGTAGGCGGGCAATATTTACTCACAATAGCAAAGGCCGTGGAAGTAATATTATGGACATTTGATTATTTCTTTGCTAGGCTGATTTGTGAGGGAGAGTTCTTTTTATTTTTTATCATTCGAAAGGGGAGGCGCGTATTATGAAAAAACTGATAAATGCTATCGATCCTGTAGGAAAACTTTTCGTTTTAAAATTCAGGCCCAAAGAAACCGCTTCCGTCGTTAAAAATGGAGAGTTTTTTTACGGAGTGTGTTTAAAAGTTGTAAAAAGAAAACAGCAAACCAATTTTGTCTTTCTTAATTATTACAATGAAGAAGATATTCGCTCCTTGGGAGAGGGGACCGAGGTATTGGAATCATAATTCTATAGCGGAGGCTAGGTTATGGAAGGTAGGGGAAATAATGTTAATATTATTAAAAGATTAGAGGAGTCTCACTGTATTTTATGCGGAAAAGAATTATCCTATCTATTGAATAATTTATATTGCTTGAAATGCGATATTTTTTATAAGATAGGCGAGGGCGATAAGTTTGAAATTTTTATGGACTTTTTTTTGACAAATGCCTTGGCGAATAATAACCTAAATAAAAATTGTCCTTTTATTTATGAGTGCGAAAAGGTCTTTGATAGCAAAATTATTCCCATTGGTGTTTGCTGTGGCAACGCCGTATTCGGAGATTTTCATAATCTGCCCAACGGGAGGCCTTGTCCGCTTAAAAACAAATTTTTGGATGAATTTTCGATAACTGTGGAGGAGCTTCTTTCTTCACCTCAAGAAAAAACTTCTAAAAAGGGGATGAGCATCACTGTCAGGAGCGCTGCAGGAAGAACGAGGTGTTTTCCTGGTATGTTTGGGAAAATAGTTGCCTACGAAAAAGAGCGCGTAATTCTGGAGCTTGATTCGGGCGAAAGAGTACCTCTGGGGAAAAAAGTTGTGATCATCATTTTTCCCTTCCAAAAAGGACCGCTTATCTGAAAAGATAGGCGGTCTGTTTCATATATTCTATATGTCGCACAATGTAGATTTCACGACATTGTCAGGCTTTAGAAAATCGATTTTAAGCTAGTTTAAATCCTTTTCGGTACATCTATCCTTGTTTTGGTTTTTTTTCTGTTTTTAGCTTAATTTTTGAGGCCGTTTTTTAGTCGGCAAAGTAAAATTCAAGAAAACAATACAAATTTATATTTTTTTGATAAATTTAAATGTTCTAAATCCATTATATACCTATTTTTCCAGTTTGTCAACCCCTTTGATTTTAAGCAAGATTATTCTTACCGCCTCTTTGGTCAATCCGAAAAAAGCGCCTATTGCATCAAGCGTTTGCCCTTTTTCTCTCATTTCCAAGATTTCCCGATTTCTTTCGGCCTTGAGTTCGTTTATTTCTTTTTCCAATTCTTTAATTTTTTTATTGTAGTCCATACCCATACTTATACCACAAAAAAACCCTTATTGCAAGAATAATTTTGCCCTCTTTTCAAATTCCTTATCGTTCCATTGCATATAGGTAAAACTTGATGACGGATCACAATGCCCGAGAATTGCTTGCACATCTTTCGGATTTCCCCCCAAATCTAAAATCCGGTGTGCCTTGCCGTGGCGGAAGCTATGCGGAGTAATTTTCTTTTCGATTCCGGCCCTTACACTTAAATCCTTGATAATTCTCTGGACACTTCTCGTCGTTAGTCTTTTGGTCGGCTTAGTCCTCCCCTTTCGTCCGACAAATAATGATGGAGTAGCGTTTATTTTTTTTCTTTGAATCAAAAACTCCCTTAATAATACATGAGTTTCCACGCTCCAAAAAATAGTCCTCATTCTAATTGTTTTTTTGGTCCGGATGGTAGTATTCATTTTTTCTGGATAAATATCGGTTATGTTAATGTCGCACAATTCCGAAACTCTAACCCCCGTCTCAAACAATAATCTTATTATAATCAATTTTTGAAAATCCCAAAAATCATTTATTTCGATACACGCCATCAACAAGCAGTATTCCTCAAAGCTAATAGGTTGATAAGAATTAGCCACCGTTTTTTTAACTCTGATAAGATCGGGAGATAAACAATTTTTTCCATTCAGCCGCCAAAATTTGAAATAGTTCTTAACTATTATCATGGATAATTCGATTGACTTCGGTTGATAATTATTATTCTCAAGCCAATTTCTGAATCCGATTATATCCCCCACCCCGACATCATCAATATTTTTTCCGGCGTATTTTTCGAGTTTGATTAACCAATTCCCATAATTCTGGTAAGCGCGCCTTGTATAAGTCGCTTTCCAGTCGAGATATAATTTTATATTTTTCCCCATATACGAACAAAACCACTCACCTACCTCCTTGGCTTGCCGGCACAAGGTATCGATGAGCGGTTTTTTCGTCGCAAAATAATCAACAATTATTTTGTATTTTGATTATATCACAAAAAAGAAAAAACACTCAATCTTGTCCGGCAAGCATCTCAAAAATTGAGACGGTCGATAAAGACACAAGTTTTTAAGTGATGGTATTTAATTTTATTGACTTTTTACAATAAGCCTATGAGCATTTTTTGTCAATGGAATAAAAACTTGACAAAATAGCAACCGCTTGCTATAATGGGAGTGAAGATAAGACAATGACATAATTATATATCAAGCCTTCGCTCTATTCTTCGATTAATTACCCGCTTACTCCGACAAGGATAAGCTAGTGATATAGACTTAATTAAGCCTCTGGTCAAGGCGTTATCTACCACATTTTTATTTTTATCTCAAAAGAGGTAAAAACAAAAATAAAAAAATATGCAAAAAGTAAAAAAGACATTTGATGGGGTTCAATTATCCCACGATGAAGCGAGACAAATTTTCGGCGAAAAATATCAAAAAACAGTCCGTCAATATCCCGAAACAAAAAGCGGCGGATCGGAAATGTGGAAAGTATATGATTTATATCTTCCAACTTGTTACGGTGTAGCTAGGGCGATTGATACGGATTATTATGGGACTACTTTTGCGATTGAAATAAAAGGAAATCAAAAATCTGAAAATGTGAAAGAGTATCAAAAAAATGCTGAAATTTTAAAAATTAAATAATTTAAAATCCCCGACTCTACCACGAGATCGGGGATATATTGAGTATATGTATAGAATAGATTATTTGCAAGATAATGAAGAAATCCATTTTACGATATTGGATGAAAAAAATAATATAGTATATCAAGAAGATATTATTGGAGATTGGGAAAATGAGGCGGACATACAGATCACCGGACTTGAAATTTCAAAAAGCAATGGGTATTGGCCGGCTAGTTATAACCAAGCCTCAATTTTGGGAAAGAGAGGTGGAAATGCGACCGCCAAAAAAGGGAAAAAATATTTTTCAGAAATCGGCAAAAAGGGAGCAAAAAAAAGATGGGCCAAATAGCCCATCTTTTTTATTTAAAATAAATCTCGCTTGTTGTTTTAATTCTCAACAATAAATTTCCAATAACCGCTACCACCGACAAAAACTCCGCCGACATTGGGATTATTTTGGCCACTTCGTTAATTATCGCCACGGCAAGCAACCCGAGATTAAACCAAACTGTCCAGCTTCGATACCATTTTTTCATATTATTTTTTATTAAAAAATTTATTAAATAAAGCCAAAAATCTATCAATCAAAAATTTTAAATCGATCGCTATCGCCTGACAATTATTTGCCAATTTTTCATCTTCGGTTATTTTTTCCGGTTCCTTTTTAGGTTCCTCAATAACTGGCGTTATATCTTCTTTTTTCTCCGGTTCTTTAACCTCCTCTTTTTCTTCCGGTATTTTTTTCACTACCTCTTTTATTTCCTCAATTTCTTTTATTACAATCAATTTACCCCATCCGCCGTTTTTTCCGGTGCCGTTGTAAATATAAACCACTTCTCCATCAGTCGCCGAGTTTATCGGATCATTGAGATCCGCATTTCCTGATCCGGCCCCATTGAGATCAA
>JAVEQZ010000066.1:0-4538 GCA_034007405.1 Candidatus Moraniibacteriota bacterium
AACTGTTTCGGTTTCTTGTCTCCACTCTTTTTACCACCTCATTCGGTTTTTGTAATTCGTGAAAATTGTTTTCGAATTTTTCCACCGAAATTTTCAGTCCTTTATTGGACACAATATCTCCTTCATAAATGGAATATTCCCGCCCGTTGTTTAGACAAACATATTCCGTCTCTCGAGAAAATTCCGGAAATTTAAACCCGGCAAAAAACCTTCCCAACTTTTCCGCCGTCTCCAAAGTTTCAACCCCCCGCTCAATCAATGTAGCAATCTCTTCTCTGGTAGGGACTTTCTTAAATCCCCCCACCTCGTTGGTCAGAGGATGAATCACCCTCCCTCCGATTACTTTGACCAATTCCATACCGAACTCCCTGATTTTTATCGCCATTTTGGTCTCCTCGGGATATTGCTCCACCAACTTCAAATCATTATCAATATCCAAGAGATCGGCCAGAGATAAAAAGAAAAGATGCAAAGCGTGTGAGTGTACAATCTGCCCCCACTCCAATAATTTACGCAACTCTTTGGTCTCGGCGCTAACCGAAACCCGCATCGCTTTTTCGATAGATTTAATCGCGGTCAGGTTGTGGACTACCGGGCAAATTCCGCAGATCCGTTGCGCGATAATCGGCATATCGCTGTAGTGACGCCCGATCAAAATTCCCTCAATTAAGCGAACTCCTTCTTTGACCTCCAGCTTGGCGCTTTTGACATCGCCCTTGAGCACACTGGCCATAAAACCGGCATGTCCTTCCATTTTATTTATATGATTGATACGAATTTCCATTTCTTTAAAAGATTTAAGATTTATGATTTAAGAAAAGTTGATTTACTGGTCATTTTTAGCCCGCTCCTCAATATTATCCCTCAAGCCGAAAATTTCCGTCACATTTTCAAATTCTTCATCCGTCATCATTTTTTTTAAAGTGGCGCGCATCGCTTTGATATTGCCTTTGGGACGCAATCCGCGACAACCCTGGCAACCCATCCTGGCAGTCGGACAGACCGCATTGCATCCCCCCAAAATCATCGGTCCGAAACAAGGCTTGCCCTCCAAAAGCAAACACTTGTTTCCTCTCGCTTTACATTCCACACAAACCGGCTGATCGGGAATTTGCGGAATTTCTCCCTTGAGCAAACTTGGGAAATATTTCAAAAATTCTTCTCCGTCAATCGGACAACCCGGAAAGACAAAATCCACTTTGACAAAATTATCCACCTCTTTAATTTCCGGATTATTAATCCCTTGAATATAGCGATACACATATTTAATGGTATTTTTGCCTTCTTGATAATTTTTGATTTCCGGAATTCCGCCCATAGCCGCACAATTACCAATCACCACCAAGAGCTTGCTTCTCTCTCTGATTTTTTTCAATGTCTTGATATTCCCCTCGGTAATCGGTGTTCCCTCGACAAAAGCAATGTCCAGCGCCACGCCGGGATCCTCTTGATCCTCTATCATCCCCCAATCCACCATTTCCACTTGT
Organism: Candidatus Moraniibacteriota bacterium; assembly: GCA_034007405.1. Taxonomy (GTDB): domain Bacteria; phylum Patescibacteriota; class Minisyncoccia; order Moranbacterales; family UBA9337; genus UBA9337. The sequence goes on from JAVEQZ010000066.1 coordinate 1,488, forward strand.
TTGACCAATTCCAAAAACCGTTCGCCCAAATCCAAAAGAGCAAACTGACATCCTTCGCAAGAAGTCAAACTGACAATAGCGATTTTCGGTTTATTTTTGTTTTCTTTTTCCATAATTAAAAGATAAGTTTTTATTTTTCACTCTTAAATTTTAACATATTTTTTGCAATTGAGAAATAAATCTAAATTATTAAACTGTTAAATTTTCAAATTGTAACGTGATTATTTTTTAATGAATATTTTAATATTAAGTATTGAATGAATATTGATTATTGGGTATTGAATATTTTATTACATTGTTTTTATGATTTAATGTTAAAATGTTAATATGCTAGCATGTTTAAACAATTTTATCTTATGCAAATATTCGATTTTCCCTCCAAAGAAAACAAAACTCTATTGGCTCTCGGCGCCGAATCGGCCGGGAACTTTTCTGTTTTTAAAAACGGAAAAATTTATTTTTCCAAAGATTTCAATGATTTGTCGGATGAAAATAATTTCAAAAATTTCAAAAAAGAACTCTTGTTCTTTCTCAGAAAAAAAAACCTCCGACCCGAAGTTATCGTTTCCGATCTGCACCCCCTTTTTAAAACCACTCTCTGGGCCGAAAAATTGAGCAAAAAACACAAAGCTCAATATATTCAAGTCCAACATCATCATGCTCATATTTCGGCTTCCGTCGGAGACTACATAATAAATAATCCCTCCTACAAAATACCGGACCCTATTTATGGAATTGCCTTGGATGGGACGGGCTACGGAGAAGACGGCGAGATTTGGGGAGGAGAATTATTTCAGTTAAAAATGCAAAATTCAAAGTTAAAAGTTTTAAATAGGATAGGGAGTTTGGAAAATCAAATTATGTTGGGGGGCGAGTTAGCTATCAAGGAGCCGGCTCGGATGCTTATACCCATCCTCTTGAATTTTTTATCCAAAAAAGAAGTTCTTGCTATTGTAGAGAAATATTATACCGAGAATGAATTTGAGGTTTTATATGTTCAATGGAAACAAAATTTCAATTGTCTGGAAACTTCCAGTGCCGGCAGAATTTTGGATGCCGTTTCGATTCTCTTGGGATTTTGCCAAAACCAGAGAGATTTAAAACATCAGGCAACTATCTTATTAGAAAAAAGCTCCACCCGGCCATATTTGAATATAAAACCCGTTATTTTAAAAAATTATAAATCAAAAATTGATTCAAAATTCAATCTGCCGGCTGGCGGACAAAATTCAGAATTTGTCCTTCAGACCACACCCCTATTTGAATATTTGGCTAAAAATATAAATAAAGACAAAGCCAGACTTGCTGCCACCGCCCAACTATATCTTGCCCGAGGCTTTTCCGAGTTGATAAACAAATCCGCCATAGAGAAAAACCCGTCCGTCTTTGTCTCGGGAGGCTTAAGTAAAAACAAAATTATCTCCGATTATTTCCACCGGCAAGGATTTTATCAAACACAAATTATCCCCTGCGGAGATGCCGGCTTAAGCTTCGGTCAAATTATTTATTATCTCTTAAATAAAAGATAAAAAAAAAGCTCGCTTCCCCCGATAGCGGGAAGCGAGCTTGCGACGATTTTTTACCTCCGCATCCTCTTGCCGGATACAAACTCCGGGATTATATTGATCTGAATTTGGTCTCTATTGAAGCCGACCTCCTTTAAATAAAAAATTATATTGCCGATAATCCCGGCTTCCTTCTCCAGAATATTGACTTTTATTGTAAATTCTTTATTTTTGGTATAATTGGAACCTGGAAAATGAAACTCCAAATCCCAAAAGACTTTGGCCTCCTTGAGTTTCCTTGTGATGTAAGTCATTCTCGATGGAATCGTAAAAACCTCGAGATACGGGGCGTCCATCTGGGCGAAGCCGGCTGTTTTGCAAATAGACGGCACAGGAGAAACAATCATCCCGGTTGCCCTCTGAATAGTCGAAAAAAAATCGATCTCAGGAGGATACTCCATTCCGGCGAAACCCGTAGCCACAACCCCGAAATCCAAAAAATCAACTTCGTAATTTTTGACCACGTTGATCACCGCATCCTCGTCTCGGATGCGGATTTCCCGCAATGCCCCCCTGAGTCTGGACAAAAACAATGCAGGCAATTTCTCTTCCGACTTCCCTATCAAGACAAAACTTGCCATAATCCACCTCTTTCTTAATGTTTTTTACTGCGGTTTTACTACGCCACTAAAAAGAACTCGAATTTTAATTATAGCATATTTTTACCCAAAAAGCAATACCCGGCACAAAAAGTCCCCTCACCCCGAATCTTTTCGATAAAACAACAAAAAACCGACCGAGATAGGATTTTTCGGTTGAATTAATCTTTTTAAATATTTCACAAGACTCAAAAAAATATTTATTTTAATCTTGCGTTTAATTTTGCCTGAGTTTCGAAATCAAAATTTCCGGTGGGAGAAATATTATTATCAATTTGAAAATTTTGCACCGCTTGCCGGGTTTTCGGTCCGTATATTCCGATTATATTTTCCTTTTCCAGATATTCCAATCGATTGAGACCTCGTTGAATATTTTTTACACCTTCCAAACTATTATTATCAAAAAGGTTTGAATTTTTTAAGTCATAATCGAAATTATCCAAATTTAATTTTTTCTTGGCTATTTCTTTTTTTGCATCAGGATTTGCAACACTGATATTTCTCTTACGATTAGTTTGATTTTCCAAAAGTTTTTCTATGCAAAACTTAGCCACAATTTTTTTGCTACTCTTTCTATCCACATCAAAAGCTTTAAGATTGCCTATTTTGACCTCGGCGCCTTTTTCAAAATACTTCCCTTTGATTTCTAATTTCAGTCTTTGGACACATTTCAACTCCGGCTTTTCATACCGGAAAGCTTTCCAAGAAATAATCTTGGCCCTTCGGACCTCTTCATTTATTTCTTCATTTTCCAAAAAAATGTTATCGGTTTCGGTTCCTATTGTTTCCGGATTATCTTCATTATTTTCGGCTGGAGGATTATCGGGATCGCTATCCCCTTCTCCCTCGTCTTCTTCATCCTCCTCATTATAAATCAAAACATAAGA
>JAVEQZ010000067.1:0-2271 GCA_034007405.1 Candidatus Moraniibacteriota bacterium
AAAATAAAAATTAAAGCATTTTTGCAATTAGTATGTCACTAAAAGATGTTGAAGATAAATTGTATGATCCGAATTCCGATTTGGAAAGCCGAGAGCACTCCAAAAGCATTTTTGATGCCGATGGTGAGATAAAAGTTGAGGGAAAGTTTGAAGAAAAAAAATCAAATTGGGAGAATTTCAGCTCTCGGTGGCTTGATGATCAAAAAAGATTGGCTATTTATGTTTCCGCAGTTGTTTTGGGGGTGATTGTTTTTGGAATTCTTTTGATTTTTGCCATTGGTAAATTCAAGGAAAGCGCTTTTTCTGAAAAAAATGTCACCGTTTCGGTCGAAGGTCCGATTTCAATCGATAGCGCCAAAGAAGCCAAATATATCATAAGATATAAAAATAAGAATAGAGTTTCTCTCAAGAATGCGGACTTAATTCTTAATCATTCGGAGAATTTTTATCCCGACGAAACAAACGAATTGAAAAAAGTTACTGATCGAAGCAGTCGTTTAAAGATAGATGAAATCGGTCCCTTTGGGGGAGGAAAAATAGAAATAAGCGGAAAATTTTACGCTTCCGAAAACTATTTGGTCTATTTGCAACCTGTTTTGAAATACCAACCTTCTAATTTCAGTAGCTATTTCGAGGCTACCTCTCAAACCGGAGTAAAAATCACCAGTTCGCCGATGAATTTAACCATCAACGCTCCTCGTGAAGCATTGGACGAATCCAGTGTCGAATATGAATTTTTTTATGAAAACAAAGGCAGTCAAAATCTTGATAATCTAAATTTGAAATTGGAATATTCGGAAGGTTTTACTTTTCAATCCGGCATCCCTGCTCCGGTTAGCGGAGAAAATATTTGGCATATCGGTGATTTGAAGGTGGGAGAAAGCGGAAAAATAAAGGTCAAAGGTCAGGTGGACGGTGAGCAGTATGATACAAAATTGATCAAAGCGGTTATTTATAAAAATGAAGTCAATAATGCGGAAATCGTTTACGGAAAAGCCGAAGGCGTGACAAAAATAGTGGTTCCCCCTCTGGCTGTCAGTCATAAATTAAACGGAAAGAATTCGGCCAATGTTAACCTGGGAGATTCTCTGAATTATGTGATTAATTATTCCAATCGGGGAGATATCGGATTGAAAGATGTGGTTGTTAAATTAAAAATAGACAGTCCGGTAATAAATTATGAAAAACTTGATTTGCGAGAGGGCGCTTATAATAGCAAGAGTAAGGATATTACTTGGAAAGCTTCAGATATTCCTCAACTGCAGAAACTTGAGCCGGGCAATGTCGGGCAAATAGAACTGACGATTCCGCTCAAACAAAGATTGGAAATAAGCAGTTTTGAACAAAAAAACTTTATCATTGAATCGGTGGCAACCATCGACAGTTCCGATGTGGCTTTCCAATCTCTCGGCAACAGCAAAAATATTAGCAACACCATCGTCGCCAAATTGAATTCCAAGATTATCTTGGAGAGTAGGGTTTATTTTAAGGACGGGGATATAGAAAACTTCGGTCCGATTCCTCAAAAAGTAGGAGAAGAAACTACTTATACGGTGGAATGGAAAGTTGCCAATGTTTCCAATAATATTTCCGATGTTAAGGTTTCCGCCTTTTTGCCGACTTGGATAAATTGGAAGGGTCTGGTGGTGCCGGAGGATAAAAAAGTTTCATTTAATGAAAGGACGCACGAGATTATTTGGGAAATCGGTCAAATGCAAAACGGCAAGGGAATCCTCAACGAGCCGGAAATGGTAAAATTTCAAATAGGTTTGGTACCGGAAGTAAATCAAGTGGGTGAAGTGGTAAAATTGATTTACGAAACCAAAGTGACCGGGCGGGATGATTTTACTCAGGACAGCTTCAATTGGAAAACGGGAGATAATAACATTAATCTGGAGGAATTTGCAAATAGTCAAATTTATGGTAACTTTATTACCAAGTAATAAATTCGATTTGATGGAGAAATATAGACACAAAAGAATCAAAACTAAAAGCGGAGGACTGAAAACTCCGTTTTTTATGCCGGATGCTACTCGCGGTTTGGTTAAATTTTTAAGCAACGATGATTTGAAAGGGGCTCAGGTAGGCCCGATGGTGGTCAATACTTATCATCTTTTTTTGCAACCCAAAATTGAGATTATCCGAAAAGCGGGAGGCATTCATAACTTTATGAATTATCATAAACCTCTCCTATCCGATAGTGGAGGTTATCAGGTTTTTTCTCTGATTCATAAAAATCCGCAAATGGGAAAAATTACCGATGAGGGAGTT
>JAVEQZ010000067.1:2371-4530 GCA_034007405.1 Candidatus Moraniibacteriota bacterium
ATTGTTATCTCTGCAAAAATTATAGTCGTGCATACTTGAATCATTTGTTTAAAATCAGAGATCCTTTGGGGATGCGCTTGGCGGCTATTCATAATTTGAAGTTTTATGCCGATTTATTGGAGGAGCTAAGAAAAATTTAAAAATATTTTAAATAAATTTAAATAAAAAGTATGTTGATACAAAAAATAGTAAACTTTTCAAAAAACAAAAAAATTATTTTTTTAATCGGGGCGGTTTTGTTGATTGCTTTGGTTTTTTTGCTTAACTTGTTGGGACAGTGGGCGATATCAAAATGGGGCGATTCACTTTTGAGCGAGGATAAAAAAACTCAGATGGCGGGAGGCGAGGTAAAATTATCCGGGAACGGTTCTCAAAAGTCAGACGCTTTTGTTCTCAAAAAGGGCTTAACGGTTTTTGATTTTGAATATAAAGGCAAGAACGGTTTTTCGGCGGTTTTGGCGGACAAGGATGGAATTAAGGCGGAACTTCTGATAAGCGAAAAGAATGATGCGGTCGAAGACTTTAAAATAAAGACTATTTCCAAAGAAGGCGATTATCAATTAAGTATTCTCGGAGAGGGTGATTGGCAAATTACAATAAAGGAATTGAATGCCAAGAAGGATGTTACCAAAAACAGAAAAATAAAAGGAGAAAATCGCGGATTGTCGGATTTTTTTAATTTATCCTCCGGACAAATCAATTTTAAGTTAAAAAACAAAGGGAGTTCACATTATGTTTTCAGGCTTTTGAGTGAAAACGGGGAGACCGATGAAATATTGGCCAAAGGCGTCGGTTCTTTTGAGGGGGAGAAAAATATTGATTTATCTCAAGAAGGTTTTTATGTATTGGACATAATATCGGACGGGGAATGGGAGATTGCTTATTAAATTCGATCTGACGAAAGTCGGTTATTGACTAATCTCTTTATTTTTTATAAAATTAATAATGTTGTTGAGTTTTCGGAACGACCTTATTTAAGTAAAATTTAGATAAAAAAATGACAAACGAAAAAAAGAGAATTGTTTTGGGTCTTGTGGGTGCAACCGGATCGGGTAAAGATACGGTGGCTGATTATTTGGAAAAAAAATACAATGTTCAAAAAATGCGTTTTGCCGATCCGCTCAAGGAAACTTTGGCGATTTATTTTGATAAGTTTTCGAAGGAGGATCAGGGTTGGCTGGCGGTGCAGTTTCGCAAGAGATTCGGAGATGATATTTTGAGTCGGGCTCTTCGCAAAAGAATTGATAACGGAGAGGGTATAATTATGGTAAACGGTGTGCGTTTTTGGGAGGATTTTCACTTTGTAAAATCTTATACCGATAGTTACATTCTTTTTATTGATGTGCCCCAAAAAATCCGTTGGGAGAGAACCGTCAGTCGGGGAGAAAAATCCGATGATGCGATGAGTTTTGAGAAATTTCAAGAGACCGAGCAGACTATGGAGACTGAGAAGTATGTGCCGGAAATGAAAGAGCGTGCCGATTTTGTGATAAACAATGATCAAGATTTGGAGCATCTTTTGCAAGCGGTGGATAGAGTGATGGCGGAAATTATGAAAAAATAAATTAAAAAGAGGTTTTCTGAACCTCTTTTTCTTATACTATGAAAAAAATAATCTTGGGTTTAACCGGTGAAATCGCCAGCGGTAAGGGGACGGCGGTAAATTATTTAATTAAGAAACACGGCGCTTCCAGCTATCGTTTTTCTTCGATTATGCGAGATGTTTTGGATCGGTTGCACTTGGAGCATAGTCGGGAGTTGTTGCAAAGAGCTTCTTCGATGTTGAGGGAGAACTTCGGAGAAAATATTTTTGCTCGAGTGATTGCTCAAGACATACAAGGGGATAAAAACCCGATTATTGTAGTGGACGGGATTCGTCGGCCGGAGGATTTGGAAATTTTGCGAGAAAACCCGAATTTTAAATTGGTTTTTATCGAGGTTAGTCTGGAGAAGAGGTATGAGCGGATTATAAAACGAGGGGAAAACACCGACGACAAGACCAAGACTTTTGAAGAATTTAAATTTGACACTCAGCGAGAAGCCGAGTTGACCATTGCCGGACTAAAAGAAAGAGCGGATTTTGTCTTGGACAACAACGGCACGCCGGAAGAGTTGGAGAGACAGATTGAAAAATTATTAAAATAAAAAAGTTAAGAAGA
>JAVEQZ010000008.1:0-7178 GCA_034007405.1 Candidatus Moraniibacteriota bacterium
CTCTTCTTCTTTTTCAACAATAACAACATTGTTTCTATTATCATCTTTGCTGCGAATATTTATCTCGCGGTGTCGCTCATCCTCTCGCTCATCCTCTCTTTCCAAAATATTATCTTTTCTCACTCTGGCAATCACATCCGCCGGCGAATCGCCGTATTCATCGGTATCAAACCCGGTCGCCACCACGGTAATATGTATATCGCCTTTTCTCACTTGATCATCCGTCACCGCTCCAAAAATAACCTTGGCGTTCGGATCAACATTTTCGGTAATTATGTTGGCAGCTTCGTTTATCTCCAGCATCGTCAAATCGCTTGAACCGGAAACATTAAATAGAACCCCCTTGGCTCCGTCGATGGAAAGCTCCAAAAGAGGACTGCTGATAGCGGCTTTGGCCGCCTCGGCGGCTCGATTTTCTCCGCTGGAAATTCCAATCCCCATCAAAGCACTTCCGCTATCGGCCATAATAGCCCGCACGTCGGCGAAGTCAACATTAACAATACCCGGTTTGGTAATCAAATCGGATATCCCCTGCACTCCTTGACGAAGCACATCGTCGACAATTTTGAATGAATTTATCAAAGTGACTTTTTTATCGATTATAGACAAAAGTCTGTCATTATGAATAGTAATAAAAGTGTCCACTCTCTTTTTCAAATTTTCCAAAGCTTCATTGGCAATTGCTTGTCTCTGAGCGCCCTCGAAAGCAAAAGGCTTAGTCACTACCGCCACTGTCAAAGCTCCCAACTCCTTGGCAGTCTCGGCTACTACCGGACCGGCCCCTGAACCGGTTCCGCCACCCAAACCGCAAGTAACGAAAACCATATCCGTTCCTTTTAAAACTTCTTGGATTTCATCCCTGTTTTCTTCGGCGGCTTGCCTGCCGATCTCCGGATTCATCCCGGCTCCCAATCCTTTGGTCAAATTTTTTCCAATATGAACCTTCTCCGCCGCACGAGAATGATGAAGAGCTTGGGAATCGGTATTGACCGCCACAAATTCCACACCTTTTATATTCGAATCAATCATTCGACTAACTGCGCTATTTCCTGATCCGCCTACACCTACCACCTTTATTTTAGCAAAAGTTTCTATATCGGGTTTGACCTCGGCCATATATTTTTCTTTTAAAAATTTTATTGGTAAACCGCATCTTGAAAAACATTATTCGGCTCATCAATAAATCAATAATTTTTAATCAATTTGTATTTTTTTCTCCCTAGTATATAAATTTATCACAGTTTCTCACTTAGTGTCAAGCAAGGCCTTTTAAAGATTTTTATTCACTAGGGTAAAAAATTGTCCGTCCATTGTTTAATTTTTCCGCCCAGCTTTTTCATATTTATTCCTCCGACCGGTAAAAAATCCATATATTTATTATTTCTTTTCTTGCAAGCGTTTTGATAAGAATAAGCCAAGAGACCGATCACTGAAGAAAAAGAAGGTGAATCAATTTTATCCAAAACACCGGTCACCTCCGTCGGATAACCGGTCTTGGCCGGAAGACCCAAAATTTCTTTGGCGAAAGAAACCACTCCCGGCAATTCGGCTCCCCCTCCGATCAATACCGCTCCGGCTGGCAACAAACCGGCCTTGCCGACTTTCTTCAGCTCCTCATTGACCAATTCAAAAATTTCTCTCAATCTGGCTTCGATTATTTCCGCTACGTGATAACGAAAAACCGCCCCCTCCTCTTTGACATCAATTTCCGACAACTCTATTATTTCTCTCTTATTTATTTCCCTCGGGAAAACACTCCCGTATTCCAATTTTATTTTTTCCGCCACATCGATCGAAGTTCTCAGTCCGATGGCGATATCATTGGTAATATGTCCGGCCCCGATAGGCAAGACGGAAATATGGCTCAAATTTCCTTCTTCATAAACAGCCAAAGAAGTTGTCCCGCCTCCGATATCGACAATTGCCACCCCCAACTCTTTTTGACTTTTATCCAAAACTACGCTGGCGGCCGCAATCGTATTGACCGCCATTTCATCCACGATCAAACCGGAAAAATTAACACACTTATTTAAATTGCCGATATGAGTGGAGGAATCCTCCACTGTCAAAACATCCGCCTCCAATCTTATCCCCTTAAGGCCCAAAGGATTACGAATATCCCCTTGGTCATCGAGCTTATAACTGCAAGGAATAGAATGAATTATCTCGGTATTGATCGGCATTGAAGCGTTTTGCGCCGATTCCAAAACTCTCTCAATATCCTCCTCTTCCACGGTACCGTTGGCCCTCCCGATAGCGATTACTCCTTTGGTTTTTTTTAATTTTATATCCGTTCCGCCCACGCCCAAAACAATATCGTGCGCTTTCTGATCGATAATTGTCTCCAATTTTTGAATGACGGCATTGATTGATTTGGAAACTTCTTCAATATCGACAACCGCCCCTCTTCGCACCCCCGAAGATTTTCCTTCAGCCACCCCTAAAATCTGAACCTCCCCCTCAGGATTTATCTGAGCGGCGGCGGCCCGAATATTATTGGAACCTACATCTAAGCTGATTATGGCATTACCTCTATTTGTCATAAAAATTAGAAATAGTAACTTAAAAATTTAATTAAATAAGAAGAAAAAATAATTCCTCCCACCAAAATCGACATCCCCGCCGAAAGCAACACCACGCTGGCCATAATATCTTTTATCAAACGGGCATAAGGATGCACCCTGGGTTCCAAAATATCCACCACTCGCTCCACAACGGTGTTTATGAGCTCGGTCACCAAAACCCAAGTAATCAAAAAAATCAAAACCACGAATTCCCAGATTTTGATATTGAAAACTATCGCCAAAAAGACCACAAAAATGGCAATCAATAACTCGATTCTAAAATTCCGCTCATTTTTGATTACATATTTCAAGCCCCGTAAAGCGCAATTAAAACTTTTCTTGAAACTGTTTTTATTTTTTTGGGTTGCCATTTTTTTATTTTTTAAAAATCTCACTCCTATTTTTGAAACACCGAATCTTCTTGGCAATAAAAAATTTCTTCGGCTATCTTTTTCTGGATTTTGAACATTTTCGGTCCGTGCTCCAATCCCAACAAATGTAAAACTCCGTGACTCAAAACTTCAAAAAATTCAAGTTCAAAAGAAAGGTTTTCCTCTCGACAATATTTTTTTATATCCGTCGGACAAGTAAATATTTCACCCAAAAAAATATCCGACTCTTTTGTTTTTTGAATAGCTCTTTCAGATTCAAACTCGGCAAAAGACAAAACATCGGTAGAAGAATCTTTTTGGCGATAACGCCAATTAATATCTCTTATTCTCTTCTCCGAAACAAAAACCAGGCTGATAGAAAAATTTTTCTCAGAAAAATTTTTTTCATCAACTTCCTCAATTGTCCTCCTCACTGCTAATTTTAACTTTTTTTTGTCAAAATGACAACCTCCCGAACCGCTTATTTCCAAACTTATTTTCATAGCTGTTATTTCGAAGCTTGAATCGCTTTTTCCACCAATTGCCTGACAAGATTTCCGTCCGCTCGACCCTTGACCTCGGCCATAACTTTACCCATCAATTTACCCATCTCCATTTCAGTTTCCGCTTCAATAACCTTATCGACTATCATCTTCAAATCCTCCTCGCCCAATTGTTCCGGCAGATAAGCGGAAATTATCTCGATTTCCCCTTTTTCTTTTTCGGCCAATTCGGGACGACCGCCCTCCAGATATTGGTTGGCGCTATCTTTTCTTTGTTTGACAGCTCGAGACAAAACTTCAATCACCTCTTGGTCGTTGAGCCCCTCTTCTCTCTTTCCTTTTTCAATCTCTACATTTTTTATCATACTATCAATCATTCTGATCACATCGCGTTTCTCGGTTTCACCCGCTTTCATAGCGCTTTTCAAATCCTCTCTTATTTTTTCTTTTAGTGTTGACATAGATTAAGAATAACGCAAGCAGTCCCGAAAGACCGCTTGCGTTAATAAAATTACTTGTTCATTTTTCGTTTAATGTTTCTCAACGCCTCTTCATCAAATTTGTCTATTTTCTTAAGCTTGTCAATTTCTTTTCTGATTTTGACTTTATACATCGCTTCCAAGCGTTTTTTGGTCTTGCTTTTTTTGGATGTTTGAAAACGAGACTTTCGCGCCTCCATCAAAACTCCGCTTTGTTGGATGCGTCGTGAAAATCTTCTAATTAAACTTTCTGAAGTTTCCCTGTCTTTTTTCTTAACTTGAATCATTTTTAAAACCCCCTTTCTTTAGCTATATAGCTCCTGCCATATTGCCAAGATTTATCATTTTTATAAATAATCAATCTTGGCGACACAGCAGAAAAAATATATTAATCAATTTATTATTTTTCGACTATTTCAATTTTTTGCTTCATCCTGGCTCCTCCCAATAAATGGAGATGCAGATGCGGTACCTCTTGTCCGCCGTCTTCACCGACATGAAACATCAGTTTATACCCTTTTTCCGAAATATTCAAGTCCCGAGCGATTTCTCCGGCTTTGAAAATCATCTTAGCGATCAAATCCCGATCAGCCTCTTCCAAATGAGCGATTGAAATAATGTGTCTGCGAGGAACCAGCAAGAGATGAACGGGCGCCATCGGCTTGATATCTCTAAAAACCACCAAATCATTATCCGCAAATATAAACTCGGTCGGAATTTCTCTATTTATTATTTTGCAAAAAATACAATCTTCCATAATTATTTATTTGTCACTTTCTTTTTTTTGATAACCATCGGTTTATTTTTCAAAATTTTCTTGACTGCGTTTAGCACTTTTTCCTGGGGAATAGTTTCCTGAGTGCCGGTTACCATATTTTTTATTATCACTGTTTCATCCAAGGCCTCTTTTTGTCCGATAATAATCGTCATCTCGACGCCCAATTTATTGGCGGTTCGCAATTGAGATTTCAAACTTCCGCGACCAAAACTTTCCGCCAATAAGATACCTTCTTTTTCCAGATTGGCAAAAAGTTTAAGACTCTTTTTCTTGGCCAGATTTCCCAATTGAGCGATAAAAATTCTCGGCTTGGGAGATTCGTAAGATTTGGCTTTTATCCTTTTCATCTCCATAATCAACCTGTCCAGACCCAAAGCGAAACCGATAGCCGGGGTCGGTTCTCCGCCCAAAGACTCAACCAGCTTATCATAACGACCGCCTCCGCCCAAGGATTTCCTCTTGCCTTCCTCGCCGACAGACCAAATCTCAAAAACCGTTCTGGTATAATAATCCAAGCCCCTGACCAATTGCGGATTGATAGCATAAGGCAATTCCAACTCATCCAAATATTCAAGCAGGTTTTTAAAATGATTGCGACAACCTTCGCAAAGATGGTCAACTGTCTGCGGGGCGGTAGCCGAAACTTGGACACACTTATCTTCTTTACAATCCAAAATTCTCAACGGATTGGTTTTTAGTCTGCTTTTGCAAGTCTTGCAAAGCTTCTTTTTCTTGGACTCGAAATAACTCACCAACATATCCAGATATTCCTTCCGACAACTGGGACATCCGATACTGTTTATTTGAAATTGGACCTCTTTGATTCCCAAATTAAGCATAATTCTGTGCGCCAACTGAATCATTTGCGCATCCAAAACAGCGTCTTCCTCGCCAAAAATATCAAAATTAGCCTGAAAATGTTCACGATAGCGTCCTTCCTGGGGTCGATCATATCGATAAACCGGACCGATTGAAAAAAGCTTGATCGGCTTGGAGAGAACATTCATTCCGTGTTGGATATAAGCTCGTGCGATGCCGGCAGTCATCTCCGGTCTCAAGGCGACTTTATCTTTGCCTTTGGTCAAAAAAGAATACATTTCTTTATCAATCACATCCGTTCCTTCTCCGATGGAGCGGACAAACAAATTGGCAAATTCCACCGCCGGAATATCAATTCGTCCAAAACCGTACTTGGGATATTCCTTGTCCAAAACCATTCTGACTCTATTCCAATAATCTTGCTCCGCCGGCAAAATATCCCGCATTCCTCGAGGAGGTTGCATCAAAATCGGCTCACTGACAACTTTCTTTTTGACAGCCTTATTGCCTCTGGGAAGAGTTTTTGTTTTTTTAGGTAAACTTTTTTTGATTATTCGATTTACCTTTTTCGTTGCCGTTCTTGCCATAAATTTTTTTTAATACTTAAACTCTTAAAAATCTCCTTAGAAAAACGGGAAAAAATTAATCCCTAAAAATATCAAACTTATTTATCGGCCAAGCTCGCAAAAGAACTTTGCCAACCACATTGGTGGTTTTGATCGGACCCCAATTGCGCGAATCGGAACTGTGACCGCGATTATCCCCCATTACAAAATATTCATCTTCTTTTATTTCATAGTCGCTATTTCCTTTTGTAATCAAACCTTCCGGCAAATATTCTTCTTCCAATTTAAAACCCTCCGAATGATCGCGATTGAAAATATAGACACTGCCGTTTTCCACTTTTATCCGCTCACCCGAAAGACCGATTACCCGCTTGATGAAAAATTGACTCGGATCCTTGGGATAACGAAAAACTATTACATCGCCTCGCTTCATTTCTCGAAAAGAATCTATTTTGAGAATTTTTAGGTCGGTTTCTTTGTAACCCAACTCATTGACTATCAAATACTCTCCATCTTGAAAATTAGGCTCCATACTGGCCCCTTGAACAAAAAAAGGTTGAAATAAAAAAACCCGAATGGGAACAATCACGACAACCGCCAGGATAAAAATTTTGACTATTTCCAAAAAAAATCCCCCCACTCCCTGATAAACTTCCTCATTTTCGTTCTTTTCGTTGTTTTCTTCCATTGCAAAAATAGCTAAAGGTTTAACAAGAGTATTTTACCATACTTGAAACCAAAAAGCAAGAGTAATAAATCTTGGCGAAAAGCATCTTTTTTGATCTTTTTTTCCCTTTTTTAAACTTTTTAAATTTCAGAAACGACTGAAAAAATCAGCCATTGACCGCTTGTCGGAGCTTTGCTAAGATTAACCCGTACATTATTTGAGCTTTAAAAAGAAAAATGCTACAATAATAAAGTGTAAAAAGGGTCCGATGGCCGAGGGGTTAGGCAAAGGTCTGCAAAACCTTGTACAGCAGTTCAAATCTGCTTCGGACCTCATTTTTGATTTTTAAAAAAGGCCGCGGTGGTGAAATTGGTATACACGAGGGACTTAAAATCCCTTGGATTAATAATCCGTGTGGGTTCAAGTCCCAC
>JAVEQZ010000008.1:7278-12558 GCA_034007405.1 Candidatus Moraniibacteriota bacterium
GCAATCTCCTCGAAATCTTTTTCTCTATGAATCCCCGGCACTACAGTGGTACGAAAATCATAATCAATATTACTATTTCTTATCAGCTCCACACTCATTTTTATCCGATCCAAATCAACCTTTGAGCAAACCGTTTTTTCGTAATTTTTGAGAGAATTCTTGATATCCATAGCGATATAATCCACGATTTTTTTATCCAAAGCTTTTTTGATAAGATCCGGGCGGGTTCCGTTGGTATCGAGCTTGACCAAATAGCCCAACTTTTTTATCTCGGCCATAAATTCAAGCAGATCTTTCTGCAGAGTTGGCTCCCCTCCGGTAATGCAAACCGCTTCCAATTTTCCTTTTCTCTCCTTCAAAAGTTTAAAAAAATCTTTTAACATTTCATCTCCTCCCAAGGAAGCGGTTCCCAAAACCAACTCCGGATTATGACAGAAAGAACAACGAAAATTGCAACCGATGGTAAAAACGGTGGCGGCCACATGGCCGGGATAATCTACCATGGTAAATTTTTGAAAACTGGCGATATTCATTTCTTATGTATTATGTATTTTGTATTAATTATTTAGTATAAAACAAATGTGTAAAATAATAAATTTAAGTTTTTGGGGCGATTTTCAAAAAAGAAAATCGCCCCGCTATCTTTTATCATTTTTACCTCAATTCCTAGCAAGCGCAACCGGGAGCTTCAACCACGAATGTTCGGCGATCTTTCCATTCGGCAGCCTTACCCTTGTTCCATCTTTGGATCGGAGTGTGAAAACCGACTACTCTACTGTAAACATCGCAAGGTTGAAAATTTTCCAAAACCGGATTTTTTTCAAAACATTCCTTACACTTTATCGCCTCCTTGTTATCGTTCTGAAAACGAACAAATTTATCACCTTTTTTTAATTCTTTGCCACAATCATGGCAGATTGTTTTTTCCATATTTTTTATATTTTACTTACTGTGAAATTTTTTCGCAACAAGAAAATATTTTTATTTTTTATATTTATTATTTTAAACGCTCTTATGAGCAATTAATTGTGTTTGGCTAGAAAATTAGGCTGTAGATCTTAGCTTCTTAGAACAAACTACTCTACTTCTTCAAACTTTACATTTTCCTTATCCTTCATTAGTTTGCATTTCGGGCAGACCCGTCTACAACGCTGTAGTAATGCGGGCAGGCCTGCCTGCCATCGGATTACATTATGAAATTAAATCTTATTTTACTTCCTCAAACTTTACTTCTTCCTTATTTTTGATCAACTTGCATTTCGGGCAGGTATGGTGTTCGCCTGCCAGATAGCCGTGCTCGGGGCAAATACTGAAAGTCGGGGTAAAAGTAAAGTAAGGCAGAGAATATTTAGTCGCAATAGTTCTGACCAAATTTTTGACTACTTCAATGTCGTCCACTTTTTCCCCCAAAAAACCGTGCAAAACTGTTCCGCCGGTATATTTGGTTTGCAGATTATCCTGCAGATCGAGAGCTTCGAAAATGTCATTGGTATATCCGACCGGCAATTGGGAAGAATTGGTATAATACGGCTCAGCTGCTCCGGATTTTACCGACTCATCATTGGCAAAAATAATATCCGGATATTTTTTTTGATCAAGTTTGGCTAAACGATAAGTAGTCCCCTCGGCCGGCGTAGCTTCCAAATTATACATATTATCAGTCTCCTTTTGATATTTAATCATCTTTTGGCGCATATGATTCAAAACTCTCTGTGCAAAACGATTACCCTCTTTGGTAGTAATACCCTTACCCATCAAATTCAAGAGTGCTTCATTCATACCGACCAAACCGATAGTGGAAAAATGATTTCCCCAATAACTACCCCTTCTCATCTTTATATCCTTTAAATAATGTCTGGAATAAGGATAAAGTCCGGTCTCCGTCAATCTCTCAATAAAAACCCTCTTTAGCTCCAAACTCTCTTTGGCAATATCCATCAATCTATCCAAGCGGGCAAAAAAATCATCTTTGTCTTTGGATAAATATCCGATTCTGGGCATATTAATAGTTACCACCCCGATCGAACCGGTCATCGGATTGGCGCCGAATAATCCCCCGCCTCTCTTTTGCAATTCGCGATTATCCAATCTCAAACGACAACACATACTTCTGGCATCGTCCGGACTCATATCGGAATTGATAAAGTTGGCAAAATAAGGCATTCCGTATTTGGCGGTCATCTCCCAAATCGGCTCCAAGGCTTTATCTTCCCAATTGAAATCTTTGGAAATATTGTAAGTCGGAATCGGAAAGGTGAAAACTCTATTTTGCGAATCTCCCTCGCTCATCACTTCAGCAAAAGCCTTATTGATCATATTCATCTCTTTTTGAAAATCGCCGTATTTTTTCTTTTGCGGTTTACCGCCCAAAATTATCGATTCGTCTTTATAGTTGGAAGGTACTTGCAAATCCAAAGTGATATTGGAAAAAGGAGTTTGAAACCCGACTCTGGTCGGCACATTCATATTAAAAACGAATTCCTGAATAGCTTGTTTGACTTCTTTATAGCTCAATTTATCGTAACGAATAAAAGGCGCCAAAAGAGTATCAAAATTAGCAAAAGCCTGCGCTCCGTTGGCTTCTCCTTGCAAAGTATAAATAAAATTTACAATTTGTCCGAGAGCGGCCCGAAAATGTTTGGGCGGAGCGGAATGCACTTTGCCCGGCACACCGCCAAATCCCCTGATCAACAAATCATGCAAATCCCAACCGCAGCAATAAGCCGCCACCATCTGCAAATCATGCACATGCAAATCTCCCTCCTCGTGCGCTTCCCGAACATCTTTGGTGTAAACTCTGTTCATCCAATATTTGGAACTGACCGCCGAAGAAATAAAATTGTTCAAACCTTGAAGAGAAAAACCCATATTGGAATTTTCTTTGACTCGCCAATCCGACTCCTCAATATATTTATCCACCAAATCAACCGCTTCATCCAGCGCCTCCTCGGTCTCGCGCACCTTGCTATGTTGATCGCGATAGAGAATATAGGCCTTGGCAGTTTCGTTAAAATCCAAAATCATCAAAACTTTTTCCACCGTATCTTGAACCTCCTCAATCTCCGGCACATAACCCTTGTGAAAATTTTTATTTAAAATCTGAGTTACTTTTTTGGCCACGTTTTGCGCATCCTTCAATTCACCTTCACCTGTCGTTGCAAAAGCTTTGAGCACGGCTTTGGTTATTTTTTCCGGATTAAAAGGCACTATCTTGCCGCTTCTTTTGATAATTTTAGTGATACCCTTTTTTATCTCCGTTTTATTTTTTTTCGTCGTCTTCTTGGGGGTTGTTTTTTTCTTCTGAACCATATTTTTATTTTCTTCTCATTTCAAGAAAAATTTATTTGATTATTATTTTTTATTTTTTATGATTAAATTTATTTTTCTTCCATTTTTTTCAGCTCTTTTTTGAAACTGTTTAGACTGCCGAAAGATTTATAGACGCTGGCAAATCTCAAATAAGCCACATCGTCAACTTCCTTCAATTTATCCAAGATTATCTTTCCTACATCCTTGCTGCTTATTTCCCCTTGCTTGCTTTTGAGATAAACTTGATATTCAATCTCATTGACCAATTTTTCCTTCCTTTCTTCACTCACCGGTCTTTTTTCCAAAGATTTGGCGATGCCTTTTTTTATTTTCTCTTGATTATAGTCTTCTTTTTGACCGTCTCTTTTGACTACCAGGAGTCGCATAATTTCCACTTCTTCATAAGTGCTAAAACGCTCCTTGCATTTCTCGCACTCCCTTCTCCTGCGGATAGCTCGGCCGTCGTTAGTATCACGAGAATCAACCACTTTGGTCTCGGGATGATTACAGGCTGGACAATTCATAATTTTTTTAAAAAATAAACGTTTCTTAAGCAAAAAAACATCCGCTTGCCAATTTTGTTTTTTTGTGTTTAAATGATTTTTACACTATATCTTGTGTATTGCAAAGTAATTATACCACAAGATAAAAAACCGACAAGCCCAAAAATCAATCCTTGATTTGAGCCGTTTTTAAGAGTTATCCACAACGAATGTTTTTTGAATTTTGAAAAATTTTAGTCTCGACAAAAAAACCGCCTTTTTGATTCCGGCGGTCTTTGGTTTCATCAAAAAATCTTTCACTATTTTTTCAAAACTTCCACTCCCGGCATCGGTTCTCCGCTCAAAAATTCCAACATCGCTCCGCCACCGGTCGAGATAAACGATAACTCATGCTCAACTCCGCTTTCATTGACCGCCTGAACCGATTCTCCTCCGCCCACCACGGAAAAAGCCCCACTCTCCGAAATAGCCCTTAGAATTCTCCTAGTGCCTTTATCATAGGGCTTTTTTTCAAAAAGACCCATCGGACCGTTCCAAACGATTGTCTCGGCGTGAGAGATTATTTCTTCAAATTTCTCAATAGTTTTGGGTCCGATATCAAACCGGCCTTCATCCGCAAAATCCATCGGCAAAACAACCTTGGAATCAAAAACCATTCCCTGATCAATAGCTTCATTGGCGATTTTTCCGCCCACCAAAATATAATCGTAATTTTCGACAAAAGAATTAATCAGAGGGAGCTTGGTTTCTATTTTGGCCCCGCCGATAATCGCTACCGCCGGATGCTCGGGATGATCCTTGACTCGACTCAGATTTTCCACCTCCCGTTGCAATTGAAGGCCGGCGTAGGCGGGAAGTTTTTGGGCCACTCCGACTGTTGAGACATAAGCGCGGTGACAATCGCTGAAAGATTCATTGACAAAAAGATCGAAATTTTCCGCCAGCTGAGCGCTAAAAGCCTCGTCATTATCGGTTTCCTCTTTGTAAAATTTTATATTTTCCAAAACAAAAGCATCATATTGATCACCATATTGCATTTGATATTTCTTAATCACATTGGAATCGCAACTGGGGATAAGCTTCAATCTCAGACCCAAAATCTTCCCCATTTCTTCAATAATATTTCCAAAAGAAAAAATTTTCATCCATTCCATTCCGGGATGTTCCTTTTGATATTCTTCGGGCCGACCAAGATTGGAAAACATAGTCACCTTCCCTCCTTGAGCGATAATATAGTCCACCGTTTCTTTGACCATCTTAATCTTGTAGGGCTCCTTGATAACATTGCCCTCGTAAGGAACATTGAAACTGGCTCTCACCAAAACTTTCTTGCCTTTCAAATCGGCATCTTGGATTTTTTTTAATTCCATATTTTTCTCTACGAATTACGCATTTTACGAAATTACGAAATTCGATTTTTATTTTAATTTTATTACTTATATTATCTTTTTTTATTATTCATTACTTA
>JAVEQZ010000008.1:12658-21826 GCA_034007405.1 Candidatus Moraniibacteriota bacterium
AATCATTCCTAAGGCCTAATGGCCTGTACCTAACTTTTAATTTTTAGCGTTCATCTATATATTATTTAACTAACTATTTATTTCTGTTAACTCTTCTATTCAACTTTTAATTTTTAATTTTGAATTAGCAATTAAATCAGTCCATCCCCAATATCCCCACAATCACGCCAATTGACGCAAAAACAATCGCAATAATCCAGGCTCGCATCACCACTTTGGGCTCCGGCCAACCTTTGGCCTCAAAATGATGATGAATCGGCGCGGCCAAAAAAACTTTTTTCTTGAATAATTTTTTACTGGTTAACTGAATGCAGACGCTGCCCGATTCTAAAATGTAAATAAAAGTAATGATAAAAAGAGGAATAATGGCATTATTCAGCATGGCCACCACCCCCAAAGTTGTCCCCAGTGACATCGCTCCGGTATCGCCCATAAAAAATCTGGCCGGATAAATATTGAACCATAAAAAGGCCAAGAGCGCCCCGGCTACCGCAGCGCAAAAAGCGGCCAAATCGATTCTGTTTTGAGCAAAAGAGATAATCGCAAAAGAAGAAAAAGCCATAAACAAAGCTCCCCCATTTAAACCGTCCAAGCCGTCGGTTTCGTTGGAGGAAATGGCGGTATATAAAATAACAAAAATAAAAAGCGGGATATACCAAAATCCGATATAAAAATCTCCGATAGCGCTCAAATGCAACTTATCCCAGCCCAACTTATAAAAAAACCACCACGCCCCCAAAGCGGCAATCGCAAACAACCACCAAAACCTCATTGCAAAACGCATCCCTCCGCCCTTATTGGAACCGATTCCTTTGACGCTCATATAATCGTCAAAAAGACCCAAAACTCCGGCTGCCACCAAAGCAAAAAGCGGAAGCCAAGTTTGAGCGCGATTTAAAAAATCAAGTCGAGCGATAAAATTAAAATCCAACCATTCGGCTATCAGCGGAAAAATCCAATTGGAAGCGAAGATCAAAATAAACACCGCCATCCAAACAATCAAGCCGCCCATCGTCGGAGTGCCCTCCTTGCCGGCGTGCAACTTACTGACAAAATTCAACTTTTGACCGTCAACCGAATTTTTCTTTATTTTTATTCCGATTTTGTATTTATACAAAATTTTGGTCCAGATCGGCGTAATGACAAAAGCCACCCCGAAAGCCAAAAGTCCGGTAGCGAGAATTTTTAAAACATCAACAACTTGAGGAATGGTTTGGATTTGAGAAATCATAATTTAGTTTATAAAGCTAATAAAGCTTGTAAAGTTTATAAAGTTAAAATTTTATTAAATTTATAAAATTGTTATATTTTAGCAATCTTATTTTAATTTTTTAATAAAGCCCGACAATATTTTGGAAATTTCTATCGATTGGTTAAAAAATAAATCAAACTTTTCTTTATTAATATAACCTAAATCCAGAGCCAAGTGAAGCATGGAACGCACCTCACCGCAAGAACCCTTTGAAATATAAAGGAATTTATTAAATTCCTTATTTCCCATCCTTTCATAACCCTCGGCAATATTATTCATTATTGAAACTGAAGCTCTTTGAATTTGATCGCGAAAAGAAAAATCTTTATAAGTTCTAAATTCATTATATATATTCTCGATGAAAGTTTTTGACTTTTGCCAAACAAGAATGTCTTCAAATTTTTCAATCTTTGTCATATTTTAAAATATTAAATTATAAACCTTATAAACTTTTAACTTTATAAACTTTATGAGATCAATCAATCTTACTCTGCTTGGAAATATTGAGCAATATCCCCATTCCCACCATCAAAAATACAAAAGATGTTCCTCCGTAGCTGATAAAAGGCAGCGGGATACCGGTCAAAGGAATGATGGCGATAATGGCGGAAATATTTACGAAAGCTTGAAAGGTAACCCAACTTACGATACCGATTCCGATGATTTTTCCAAATTCGTCCGGCGCATTTTTGGCAATTTTGAAACCCCGGAATGCAAAGGCCATAAAAAACAAAACCAGCAAATAGGCGCCGATCATCCCGAGCTCCTCACCAATAATGGCAAAAATCGAGTCTCCGACCGGTTCGGGCAAATAATTAAATTTTTGACGACTGTGTCCCAATCCGACCCCCCAAAGACCACCCGATCCGATAGCCAAGAGAGCCTGAGTGATCTGATAACCCACCCCTTGGGGATCATGTTCGGGATTGAGAAATACCAGCATTCGATTCAGACGATACGGCGCAATCGCTATCAATCCGGCCAACGCCACCATTCCACCGATAAAAATTCCCCCGATATGAGACAAATTGGCGCCGGAAACAAAAAACATTACAATAGAAATGAGCACAATCACTCCCAGTGTTCCGGTGTCCGGCTGTTTGATAATCAAAAAACTCATGATCGCCAAAATCCCCATAAAAGGAATCATTCCCTCATAAACATCTTTGATTCTATCCTTTCCTCTACCGACTAGCCAGGCCCCCAAATAAAGAATAATAGCGATTTTGGCCATCTCCGAAGGCTGAAAAGAAATCGGCCCCAAATCTATCCATCGACTGGCCCCGTAAATGTTTTTACCCACTCCCGGAATAAAAACCAAAATCAAACATAAAATCGAAAAAAAGAAAAAAGGCACGGCAATTTTTTTCCAAAAGTGATAATCGATGCGACTGAAAAAATACATCGCTCCCAAACCGGGCAAAAAACCGTAAAAAAGTTGGTGCACCAAGAAATAATTAGCGTCGTCAAAACGAGTTTTGGAATATAAAACACTGGCGCTGGAAATCATAATCAAACCGAAAACGGATAATATGAGAATTATCGTTAGAATGGTTTTATCTATTTTTTTTGGTTGTTTTTGAGACACTCTCTTTAATTTTTAATTTCGAATTTTGAATTTCGAATCAAGTATTAATTTCTCAATGACTTAATATAATTTTATTTTTTAGCTAATGAGCTACTAATTTATAGGTTAATTTTTAGATTTCTCCACAACAGGGTTAAAATGACTAATCGAAAAATTTTTTAAAAAACATCCGGTATATCATTTAAAGCTTGTCGGGAAATCTGACATTCTTAATTCACAATTCCTTTTCTTGCTTTATGAACTTTAAGAGCTTTAAAAACTTTATAAACTCTTTGACTTTCTCCATTTTTCTATTTCCTTATGATTTCCGCTCAGTAAAACTTCCGGAACTCGCCAACCGTTAAATTCCTCCGGTTTGGTGTAGTGGGGATACTCGCGAATCAATTTGCAATTTTCAATTTTCAATTTACAATCACTATCCGATTCATCTGCAAACTGCAAACTATCGTATCTTTCTTCTGTCTGTAATTTATCGCTGAAACTTTCTTCTTTTAGCGATTCCTGGTTTCCCAATACTCCCGAAAGCAGACGACTGACGGAATCAATTACTGTCATAGCGGGAATTTCTCCGCCGGTCAAAACATACTCTCCGATGGAAATTTCCTCATCGACAATGTTTTGCGCCACTCGCTCATCCACTCCTTCGTAACGACCGCAGATCAAAATCAAATTTTTATATTTAGCCAATCTTTGAGCGTCCGCTTGAGTATATCTTTTGCCCTTAGCAGAAAAAAGAATCGTCCTGATTAATTTATCGTCCTTGATGACAGTTTCTTTTTTTTCTTCGGCAAAAATTTTATCCTCGGAAATCGATTGTAAATTCTTTTTTACTGTCTCGACACAATTAAAAATGGGTTCGACTTTCAGCACCATCCCCGCTCCGCCCCCGTAAGGAGTATCATCCACTGTCTTGTGCTTATCCGTAGTGTAATCCCTGAGATTGTAAATATTAATCTTGATTTTATTTTCTTTTTGCGCCCGTGCCAAAATAGACTCACTGAAATATGAATCGAAAATATGCGGAAAAATTGTAATCACCTCAAAGTTCATTTTTTTAACCGAAAAATAATTTTGCTTATAAACCCGAAAATTCCGAACTCGAAACAAAAATCCTTATTTCCAAATCGGCCTCGGCTTCCATAATCCTAACATTTTTTTAAAAAATAAAAAAGGATTGGCAAGTTCTCGCCAATCCCGAACCAACTATTTTCAGAGATTGTTTTTTATTTCTTTTCGCCGAAAATGGATTGCAACATTGAAAGTGCTCGCTCTTCGTTCCACTCAAAAAAATCCAATTGTCGAACCTCATCTCCCAAAAGAAAAAGCGCCCAGTAATCCCCGGTTACCCAGAGTAACTTGTAGCTCTTGTTTTCTTTTTTGTTTTCCAAAACTATGTGAGAAGAAGAACTAACCGGGGCATTATTAACCGACTTGAAAATATCCTCCGAACTCTCAGGGAAATTTTTTTTAACCATCTCCTTAACTCTTTCTATTCCACCCCATCCAAACATACCATCAATCCCTATTCCTCTATTATTACACACTCCGGACATTTTAAGCCTCCCATTACTTTGAATTGACGAAAAAATCAAGGAACCGCCTCTAAGATTATAAATTAAATCCGAAAATGTCAAATCAAGTCTTCCACCATTCGAGCGATTAGAACACTTTGGGCGTGATGTTTGCCGAATCTTTTTATTTCTCGTTCCTCTTCTCGACCATGATAACGCATAATAACTTTCATCCCTTCCGGAATTTCTTTGATAGAAACCAAATGACCGTCGCAATCCGGACAATTTTCACCGAAAAACAAAATCTTGGCTCGAGTATGTTTTTTCAAGCTTTTTATTTTTTTGTTTTCATGATTCAAAATAAGAGTATCGTTTTTTTTGAGCTTTTTGGCCAAATAAACATATTCCCCGACCAAACGCTCCATTCCGGCAAAAAATTCCACATAGCGCTGAGTGATTTCTGTCACAATCACGATTTTGGGTTGCACGATGGAAAGCAAATAGCGCATATCCCCTTTTTGAGAAATGCCCAATTCCAAAACCAAGTATTCGGGGAAGTTTTTTTGAAAAATCGCTTTTAAGGCCTGCCCGATAATCGGCAACCACCGCCGATAAGAATTGTAACCGCTTTCCAGACCAAGAATTGCCAAAGGCAAACCGATTTCCGTATTGAAATTTTTCGGATTGGCGCGCACGGTTTTTCCTTTTCTGAACAACATTCCTTTCACTTCATCCCGCACAAAAGATTTATTGACACTTCCCGCCACCGCTATCACGGTCGGATTGTGAATTTGCAAAACCGCCTTAGTGATAATCTTCAGATAATATTGCAAACAAATCTTTAAAATTTTCTTCATAGTTTTATTTTTTACCGAAAAATTTTTTTATTCGACCGAGAGATCGGTCAATATCTTTTTCACTTCGACCGAAACTCATCCGAACATGATTTTCTCCATTGGGACCGAAAGCCACTCCCGGCACCACCGCCACCTGAGTTCTGTCTAGCAAAGTTAGCGCAAAACCCCAAGAAGAACTCTCCGGATGATTATTATCTTTCGTAAATTTTAAATCTTCGGCTATTATTTTGGGAAAAACAAAATAGGCGCTTTCCGGCCTCACGTAAGAAAAAATCTCGCTTAAATCATCCAAGTGATGGCAAATTAAATCTCTTCGCCTTCGATAAGATTTATTCATTTCCTGCAAATCCCGCTCTCCCATTTCCAGCGCTCCCATCGCCGCATATTGAGAAATCACCGGCGCGCAAGTCACCAAGGAATCGTGAACTTTCAATATTTCTCTGACAATTTCCTTGTCACTATGGAGATAGCCCACCCGCCAACCGGTCATCGCATAAGATTTGGAAAAGCTAAACAAGCGAATCACTCTCTTTCTCAATTCGGGAATTTCCGCCAAACTGAAAATTTCCTGCTCTTTGTCAAAAAGAAAATCTTTATAAACCTCGTCGGAAATCAGATATAAATTATTTTTTTCGGCCAAATCGGCCAAGGCCGAAAGTTGCTCTCGAGTATAAATAGTGCCGGTGGGATTATTGGGATTGCAATAAAAAATAGCCTTGGTCTTGGGAGTAATAGCGGACTTGAATTTTTCCAAATCAAAAGCCCACCCCTTCGATTCATCCAAGGGCACAAAAACCGGCACACAGCCGGCCAAAACGATAACTTCGCGATAAGAAGTATAAGTCGGTTCGGGAATAATGATTTCATCTCCCGGATTGGTAAGCGCCAAAATCGTAGCGGTGATTCCCTCAATCGAACCGGCTGTTACCAAAATTTCATTTTCCCAATCATAAAACATATTTTCCCGAGCCAAATTTATCTCAATCAATTCTCTGAGCTCGGGAATTCCGGGAGAAAGAGAATATTTGGCTACCAATCCTTTTTTGAGCGCCAATTCCACTCGTCGCTTGATGCACGCCGGAGTATCGAAATCGGGCACCCCCTGCGCCAATGATATCATATCCGGATACTTGGCCGCCCTAAGCTCCATTTGTTTAATGACGGAAAGATTAAGATTTCGAACTCGCTCAAACATATTTTATTTTATAATTCCGAATTTTTTAACCCAAAGAAATACATTCTCCGCTAAATTTTTCAAGGTCTTTATTTATCCCGAAAATCAGGAAAAAAGAGTCAGACCCAAAACTATCCCGCCCGAGACCATTGTTCCCAAAAGCAATAGGGGCAAAGATTTCTTGGCCGGAAAACCGAAAACAAAAGCCGCCAAAGCGCCCGTTAAACCGCCCAAAAGCGGAATCGGGATGGCTGCCAAAATAAAGACCGACCATAACCCGTATTTTTGCACTTTTTTGTCAGCTTTTTTTCGAGTGTGTTCAAAAAGCCATTGAAAAAATTTTTCGAAAAAAGAAATGTATTTGGAAAGAATTTTGGAAACCGGATCAAGTAAAAAAACAATCAAAATCATGGCAAAAAAAGTCCCCATCACCGAATAAAACCAAGCCAAGAAAGGATGCATATCATAAACTTTGACCGCCAAAGGAATCGAGGCGCGCAATTCGGTTACGGGAATAATGGCAATCAAAAAAGTGGCCCAACCCTTGGGAAAGTTAACAAACCAATTAATGACAATCTCATGCATATTTTTAAATTAGCTCCGATCGCCTCTCCGACGATTCGAAATTTCGCCCTCTTAATTATTAAAATCAACCTTGCTAAAAAATCTGAAATCAAAATTCCAGCTCGCTAATTGTAGCATTTTTATCCGATTTTGAGAATATTCTTCAAATATCTCAATATTTTCCAAATTGAAAATTCTGCACTACATTCTTTCCAATCGCTCCAAGCCCAAAAGTTCCAAGCCGTTTTCCAAAGTGATTTGCAAAGCCTTTGTTAACATCAAATTATTTTTCAAATCCGGATTGGCGGCATCCACTATTTTGGTCTGAGCGTAAAAAGAACTGAATTCCGAAGAGAGTTTAAAAAGATAATTGGCCAAATGATGCGGAGATCTGTCCGAGAAAGATTTCTCCACCATCAAAGGAAATTGCAAAATCATCTTTTCCACCAAGGGAATTTCACTCGCTCGCTCCTTTAAATCAGGCTCGATTTCCAACTGAGCCTCTTTGGCGTTTTTTAAAACAGAATTCAATCTTACCAAAGCATATTGCAAATAAGGACCGGTATCCCCCTCAAAAGAGGTGGCTTTTTCAAAATCAAAAACTATATTTTTACCCGCCCCCGATTTTAAGATGGAATATTTCAACGCTCCGATCGCCACTTTTTCGGCAATCGATTCTTTTTCCGCCGGAGAAAAATTTTGCTGTTCCATTTTGGCAAAAATCTTTTCTTTGACTTTGTTTATCAAATCCTCCGCCAAAGGAACATTACCCAAACGAGAAGAAATTTTCTCTCCGCTAAAGCTCAATCTCCCATGCTGGATAAATTCGCTTTTTTCCGCCCATTCTCCGTTCATCAAGCTACCCGCTTTTTGAACCAATTTAAAATGCTCTCTTTGCTCGACATCGGTAATGGTAACCGAATTGTCAAATTTAAACCGCTCGAATTTTAATTCCAAAAGTCCCAGATCCTTGGCCAAGTAAGTCCCGAATCCCTGAGAATTAACAAAGACATTATCAAAGAGACCGTATTTCGAACCGGGAAAAATTATCGCCCCGGCTGATTCGGTAAAAATTTCGGGAGTGTTTTTTTTGACCAGCTCCTTGCCTCGACTCTCCGCCTCCGATTCAAAAATCAAATCGTCGAAACGAGAACCCAATCTTTCCGTTATCGTTTTGAAATAATCCAATGACATTTTTTTGCCTTGCTCGTATATTTCCCATTCTTCAGATTTTTCTTTTTTGTAAAGAATTTCATTTATTTTGTCAATTTCTTTTTTGGCCGCTTCGTCCTCTTTGTAGGCGGCCACGCCCGAAACATAAGCTTGACCGATTCTCTCGATTGTCATCTCTTTTTGCCAACCTTTTTCTTTTATCGCCCAAACTGTCTTGGCTATCCCGGGAGAAATATCCGAAGGAAAAGAAAGCGTCTGCAGATCGGCTCCGCATTTTTTGATTATCCTCGCCAAAGACTCTCCAATCGAGTTATTGACCAGATGTCCGATATGAAAAGGCTTAAATAAATTGGGCGAAGAATGTTCAAAAATATATCTTTTTTCCGCCAAAATATCCGACTTTCCCCAATTCCCCTCGGCCTTGATTATTTTTTCTATTTCTTCCGCCAGATATTTCTTGGAAAAATAAAAATTGATATAGCCCGGCAAAACCGTTTCTATTTTTGCAATTCTCGGGTCTGATTCCTCTTGGAGTTTTTCAACGATAATTTTTGCCACCGCCAAAGGATTTTGCCTCAATCTTCCCGCCAAAACCATCGCTACATTGGAAGCTAAATCGCCGAATTTTTCATCGCGCGCCAAGCTAACTTCAAAACTAAAATCTTCCGAATTTAAAACTCGCCAAGACTCTTCCGATTGACTCAAGTCTTGAATAATTTGCTTTATTTTGTTTTTTAAAATTTCTCTCATAGTTCTATTTATCCGGATTAAAAATATTTATGCTCCAAAAAACGCTTCACTATTCGACTGAAATAACCTTCTCTTTTCTTATGCAGATAAAAAAATCCGGCCACGCTGACTATTAGCGCGCCGATTACGTCCACCATCAAGTCGGTCATGGTATCTACCAGACCGCTTTTTTGCATCGTAAAACCGAAAAGATAATCCATAAAAAATTCAAAAATTTCCCACAAGACTCCGATAAAAACCGAGAAAGAAAGAGAAAATAAGGAAATCAAAATCGGCTTGGCACTAATCTTGCTGGTTAG
>JAVEQZ010000068.1:0-4452 GCA_034007405.1 Candidatus Moraniibacteriota bacterium
TCTCTTCCAATTTGGATAATTTTTCGGTAATGCTGGTAATTTGTCGCACTGATTGGTTATGAATTTCTTGCATACTATGATTACTGGCTAAAATATTTTTTTGAGTAACTTGATGGGTCTCGGAAAGTTTGCCGTCTACCATCTCTCGAAGCTCCCTGTTTTGAAGAGCTAAATTATTATTCTTTTCATTTAAAACCGACAATTGTTGCATAATTGCCATTATTTTTTCATCTCCTTTGGTGTCTTCTTTTTTATTAAGTAAAATAAAAATCACCGCTCCGATCGCCACCAAAAGTAAAATCAATAAAATTGTTTCCATAGTTTTAAAGTTTATTCAGCTTAATTTCAAACATTATTAATTATAGCACAATATACACAAATTATTTAAAACATTTGCTTTTTTAAAATATTACTGTTAGTATAATTCTCCTATAAAAATTAATAGAAAATAATATGAAAAAAAGCTTATTTATAAGTATTTTTTTGTTTTTGGCAGTTTTTTCCGGAGCTACTCGAGTCAACGCTCAAACCCCGGAAGTGGTAATCAATGAAATTCAAATCGAAGGAAAAACAGAAGAAGAAAATACAATTGACGATAAAGACCCGCTTATTGTTAATTTAAAAAACAATGATTTTATTGAACTTTATAACACTACAAATAGACCCATTGACATAAGCGGGTGGAAATTAAAAAAAACTACCCAAGGTGGAACTGAATCAAAAATAATAACATTTTCCTTTAAAGGATATGGGGTCATTGTTCCCGCGAATGGCTACCTGCTTTGGTCACATGAAGATTATAACCCTAAAGATTTAACATTGAAACAATTTACAAGCAAAGAGATACTATCAAATAATTATAGTATTGGGCTCTTCAATAAAAATGATAATTTAATAGATGCGTTGACGTATGGATCTGGACATAAAAAAATATACAATCCAAGTATTACTTATCAAAGCAATCCTTCCGCCAGCGAAAGTCTGGAAAGAGATCTTGAAAAAAATATTTTCAATCTCCAAAAAAATCCCTCCCCCCAAAATAATGCTTTTCTAGTCAAAGTTACCCCGAAACAATTACCTTTAAGGATTAATGAAGTTTTTCCCAATCCGGCTGCCAAGGGCGAAGATAACGAATACATCGAGATTTATAATTTTGGCGATAAAAATATTGACCTTACCGGCTTTACCCTCAAAGACGCCACCCAAAGCGGAGGCTATGTTTTCCCGGCCGAAACAGAGATAAAACCGGGAGAATTTTTGTTGATCTATAAATCCGTAAGCAAAATATCCCTCAATAACACCGAAGAACAAATTTATTTATTGGATGACAATGAAAACCAGATTGATTTTTTGGAATATTTCAAGACCAAAGAAGAATCCTCATTCGGTTTTGACGAAGTGGAAAATACATTCCGTTGGAGTAAAAATTTGACTCCCGGCGCAAAAAATATTTTTGATCCGGCACCCAGTGGAAAAAGTAAAATTCCCAAAAAATCCTACAAAAATTTCCCCACTGAATTTTCCGCCAGCGGGTCGTCCGATTATAATTATTCTTGGGATTTCGGTGACGGATTCCGCAGTACCAAACAAAAAGTTTCCCACACTTACAAAAAAACCGGTAAATACAAAGGTTTTTTAATTATCGACAACGGCGTTGAAGAAAAGAAAATTGATTTTGAAATCAAAATTGAAAAATATCCTAAAAGATCATTGGATATAATTGCTGTCCTCCCTAATCCCGAAGGGGCTGACGAAGATAATGAATATATCATAATTAAAAACAATGATAAAAAGGAAGTTGACTTATCGGATTGGAGCATCGCCACCGGAAGCAAAAAAGATAAACTCACCAACCACCCCTTCACTAAATCAATTACTCTCAAAAAAGGCGAAGAAAAAATTATTTACAATAAACACTCCAATTTTTCCCTCCCCAACCAAAAGGGCTATATCGAATTACGCCAACCGGACGGAAAAACCTCGGATAAAGTTTCTTATGCCAAAGAAAAAACTATCGGAGAAAACGAACTTTACAAATTGACCGGAGAAAAAACTTGGAGCTGGATCAATCAACCGCTTTTAGGCAAGACCGAAGAATTGGATAAAAAAGAAGAAATAAAATTTGAAGATTTATCCGAAGAAGAAAAAGAAAAAATAACCGCCACAATCAAGGAAAGTCTGCGCCAAGAAATTTATCAAGAATTAGAGGCCAGTTACACCTCCACTTCAGAAAAAAATCCGGAAGTAAAAGGGCAATTTGAGTCCTCAATTGCAGAAGAAAATAATAACAACTCTCTGCCGAATAAAATCAAAAAATCTCTAAAAAATACTTACCTTCAATTCGGTCGATTATTTGAAAAATTATGGAATTAAAGTATAAATTTTGAGCTGAAAAATATATTTTTTCATAGTAAAAGCCTCCGGAAACAAGAGTGTTTTCGGAGGCTTTATCGGTTTGCAATCTTTAGAAAAATTTAAAAGAAAAAATTCAAAACAAACCGAAGTCTAACATTTTTTATGCGTTTTTTTGTTATTTCAATTTATAAAGAATTTTTTCCGCCTTGTCTTTTTCGTCCTTAGGCAATTCCTTCAGATGGATAAAAATCGTTTGCTTTTTGGATTGATCACCCAGCGCTTCGGAATAGCTGATTATATTTAGGGTTCGTAAAATCGCTCCGATACCGAAGGAATAATCCCGGATTGATTCCAATTGTTTTTCCACCGCTTGCGGAGAACAAAAATCCTGATTACCTAGCTCTCCCGTCGGATATTGACTTTGCGCCTTGCAGGCCGCCAGATAAGAATTTTGCATAGCTTTTTCAAATTCTTTTTCCGCATATTTTGCGATATTCCAAACTCCAAACATATTAACATAAGTCGTCAAATAATTTTCCGGGTAAAACTTTTCCGCCGCTTGACTGTAATATTTACCTTTGGACAACCGATCTCCGTTTTCGCTATCTAACCCCTTTAATACGGACTCAACCGCAAAATAACTGCTTCCCAAAATCATAAAATTATTCTTTAAAGCAAGCACCAACTCCGGAGAATACTCGGATAAAGGCATCAATTGACTCTTTACCGGCCTGTAGACAAAAATCCTCCCCTCAGGAAGAATTACTTCCTCCAGATGACTTGCATTAATCTGATTTACCAACGCCTGAACTTCTTTGTTCTGCTCGGCGGAAATATTTTGTGAATTTGGAAGAGAATTATAATTCGAATAGAGAGAATTCATTGATTCAGCTTCTTCGATTTGAAGGAGCTTCAAAATCTCAATCATTTTTTTCATCGTTTCCACCATTTTTTCCCCATCCGTCAAATCAGCCACAATCACTCCCTCCGGCAATCTTTCGGCTGAAGTAAATAGAGAAAAACCGACCGAACCGGAAATAAGATCAATTAAATCGGATTCAAAATCTACTCCAATCGTATCTTTTATTTCTCGCCTAATATCGTTTAAATTTTTTATACTCTCTTCGGTTAAATTATTTTTCTTGAAATTATAATAGAAATTTTTCAGATTATTATGCTCGACCATCACATCCAACCAAGCATCCCCCGCTTTGGCAGGCAGCTTGGTGGCCAAAGATTCAGCCTGGCTCTTATTATTAATCTCATCCTTACCGAGAGAGGACTGATTGGAACTGGAACTTATTTTCACTCCGTCTTCCTCCATTTTTAGAGAAAAACCGTATATAATGTCTTCCGGATATTTGAAATATTCATTATCCAGACAAAAAGAACCTCCGCTTTCACAATTATCCTTAAATATTTTTTCAAAATTAAGCTTAGTATAAAGAAACATTATACCTTCCTCATCACTTTCTCTTAATTCCGACAAAACTTTTTCATAGCTCTCGTCTCCTGCCAAAGTTTCGGCCGAATCACCTGAAAAAATATTTTTAAAAACCCATTGCTCTTTGCGACGATTAATCGCTTCCTTCAAATAATCCTCTTTGGATGTCATAAACCAATTTCCACCCAAAACTATGTGAAATGTCTCAATATAATTCAAATAACTGCCTTCCTCGGAATTTTCGACATTTTTTATCTTTATTCTAATATATTCATAACCCTTAAACTTCCTGGACTCCGTTTCGTATTTTTCATCATTCTTCAACTTCTCGATAACCTCGAGTGCCTTTTTCTTATCCCTTATATCCGAAGCCATGATAAAATCCAACGGAATAAGGGGCTTTTCTTCCGCTCCCATTACCATCCCTCTCGAAGGATCCGTTCTCCTAATAATATTTTTGTCGATTGCTTCGGCATATAGACTGCTTCCCAAACTGACAACCTCTCGACTGATATTTTGAAACAAGGGCTTCATATCGGGAAAAACAACATAGGCCTCCTCTCCAATAGCCGGCTTGATATCCGCCTCAAAATCCAAATTTTTCTCTTTTAATTTTTCAAAGAAAAGTTCAGTCATAGTTTTTCCCTCTCCCG
>JAVEQZ010000069.1:0-4381 GCA_034007405.1 Candidatus Moraniibacteriota bacterium
CCGGTTCCGCCGCAAATAATCGGGAGACGGTTTCTTTCTGAAATTTCTTGGATTTTCTTTTCGGCTTCCTCTTTGAATTTGATTACGCTAAATTCGGTCTCCGGATTTAGTATCCCCAATAGATGATGAGGAACAATTTTTTCTTCTTCGGGAGTGATACGACCGCTACCGATTTCCATTCTTTTATAAATTTGGCGTGAATCGGCGGAGATAATTTCTCCGTTGAATTTTTGAGCAAGCTTAATGGCGACGGATGATTTACCGCTGGCAGTCGGACCCAAAATAACAATTGATTTAATTCGGTTTCGGGTTGTCATAAAATTTCTCCTTCCAGATGCCAGGAGGTGGCTTTGGTTATTTTTACTTTTATAAAATTTCCGATGAGATTTTTTTTATCAGATTTAAACATTACATTTTTAAGGGTGCGGGTTTTGCCGAAGTAATTCTCTCCTTTTTGGTTATCAACCAAGATTTCAAAAGTTTTATTTAAATATTTTTTATTATTCAAGAGAGCGGTCTCGGCCAAAATTTCATTGAGATATTTTTCTCGACGCTCTTTTTCTTTTTTACTGACATTGTCTTTCATTTGCCAAGCGGCGGTTTCCGGACGACGGGAAAACTGACCAAAATAAACCATATCATATTTGACTTGGCGCATTATTTCGGCGGAGGCCTCCAGCTGGTTTCGGGTTTCGCCCGGAAAGCCGACTATTATATCGGAGGAGATGGCGAATAATTTGTCGGGTTTATTTTTTTTAAATTCTGACTTTATTTTTTTTATTAAATCTAAATAATGTTCTTTGGTATAGTGACGGTTCATACTGGCAAGTACCTTATCGGAGCCGGACTGAAGAGGGAGGTGGATAATCTCGCAAACTTTTTTGGCTCGGGTGATAGTCTCGATTAATTCATCACTCATATCTTTGGGGTGGGGACTCATAAATCTAATCCAAAAATTACCGGGAATTCTATCTATCATCTTGAGTAATTGGGAAAAATTAATTTCTTTTAAATTCTTTAACTTTCCTCGGTAGCTGTTAACATTTTGTCCCAGTAAAATTATTTCTTTATATCCTTTTGAGGTCAAGCTTTTTATTTCGGTGATAATTTCTTCTACCGGTCGGGAGATTTCTCGACCGCGAGCATAGGGTACTACGCAATAGGAGCAAAAGTTGTTACAGCCGGTCATTATCGGAATACAGGCGGAAAATTTGTTGGCGTATTTTGGTTTAATTGATAAGTAAGCAATTTTTTCTGCAGTATTTTTTATATTTTTTGAAAAATTTTTATCAATGAAATTTTTCAATAAATTAAAATCTTTAATTTCAAAAAATAGATCTACTTTTTTTTCTAAAATCTTTTTGATATCTTTTCTATGGGATATGCAACCGGTTAGGGCGATTTTAATTTTAGAATTATTTTTTTTAAGATTGTGAATTTGTCCCAAAGCGCGGTCCTCGGCCATTTTACGCACCCCGCAACTATTAAAAATAACCAAGTCAGCCTCGTCTATTGCGGGGGCGAGTTTAAATTTGCTTTTTTCCAAAAAGTGAGCCAATCTTTCGGAATCGGAAAAATTCATTTGGCATCCGAATGTTTTGATGAAGTATTTGGGCATATTTTGATTATGATCTATTGAAATTTTAAATAGAGGTTTAAGCTCTATTCAATTTAGTATCGTTTTTTTACTGCAATCATTAGTTTATCGGAAAACGCATCAAAAATCAACGCTTTGCGAAATGTTTGAAAGTAAGCTATTATAGAGGATATGAAAATAGCTTTAGTCCATGATTATTTGGTTCAATACGGCGGAGCGGAGAGGGTTTTGGAGTGCTTTACCGAAATTTATCCTGAGGCCCATATTTATACGATTATGCACGATAAGGAGTTGATGCATGGTGTTTTTGATGACAAAAAAATCCACACTTCTTTTTTGCAAAACTTTCCCTTGGCGCGCAAGAAACATCGTATCTTTCCTTTATTAATGCCGAGCGCTATCGAGCAATTTGATTTTTCCAAGTACGAGGTGGTACTTTCCGATTCTTCCAGTTATGCCAAGGGGATTATTACCGCTCCGGATACTTTGCATATCTGTTATATGCACACCCCAATGCGGTATGCCTGGGATGACTGCCAAAAATATACCGATGATTTCGGCTTACCTTCGTTTATAAAAAAAATGGTGCCATTTTTTATGAATTATATCCGGGTTTGGGATTGGGCCAGTGCTCATCGGGTGGACAAATTTATCGCCAATTCCGATTTTGTCGCCAAACGAATCAAAAAATATTATAACAAAAAAGCGATAGTGATAAATCCGCCGGTTAATGTGGAAAATTTTTATATCGAGGAGGATGAACATAAGAGAGAGGATTATTTTCTGATGGTGGGGAGGTTGATTACTTATAAAAGGCATGATATTGCTATTAAGGCTTTTAATAAATTAGGATTACCGCTCAAAATTATCGGTCGCGGTCCGGAGATGAAAAAGCTGAAAAAAATGGCCAAGGAAAATATCGAATTTTTAGGAAGAGTGGAGGATGCCGATTTGCCGAAGTATTATGCCAATTGTCGAGCATTTATTTTTCCTCAGGAAGAAGATTTCGGTATTGTGGCTATTGAAGCGATGGCAGCCGGTCGGCCGTTGTTGGCTTATCGAGGGGGAGATATCGTCGAACATTTGGAGGAAGGAAAAACCGGCTTATTTATGGAGAGTCAAACGGTTTCAGAGGTAGCGCGAGTGGTCAATGAATTTGAAGACAAAAAATTTGATGGTCGATATATCAGAGAAAAGGCGTTAAAATTCGACAAGACTGTTTTTAAGGAAAAAATAAGAACGTTTGTCGCCGAAACATTGGAAGAATATAAAAGAAATTAAATATAATAAATAAAAATTTATGCCGGATCTGAGTTTATACTGGAGACCTTTTTTGAGCGGATTTTTCCTCAGTGTTTTTTTTATTTTTTTAATTTTGTTTTGGAACAAGAGAATAATTGCGAAAAATTTTTCATTAAGGAAAGAAGATCGTCATTTGCATTCGGCTAGAGTCAGTCGTTGGGGCGGGGTAGCCGTTTATCTAGCCTTTTTACTAACGGTTCTTTCCGATCCCAAGTTGATAATTACTCGGGATATCGGAGCGATTTTAGCGGGCGGGAGTTTGATATTTTTTTTGGGAGTATGGGATGATTTTAGGGAATTAAAATGGACCAGGCAACTTTTTTTTCAAATTTTGGCGGTGACTGTTTTTTTTGTCTTTGGCGCGATGACGAAGGATATTTTTAACTTCGGAGGGGAATTTTCTCAATGGCGGGAAGGCTGGCAAATTTTGGGAATTTTATTGGGAATGGTTTGGATTCTGATTTTGATTAACGCCATGAATTGGTTGGATGGAATAGACGGGGTAAGCGGAGGAATTTCATTGATTGCTTGTTTGACCGTATTTTTGCTTTCTCTGAAACCGGAAGTTAATCAACCGCCGGTGGGAATTTTAAGTATCGCTTTAGGAGCTTCGATTTTGGGTTTTTTGATCTTTAATTTTCCTCCGGCAAAAATAATGTTGGGAAGCGGAGGAGTTTTTTTGATCAGTTTCGTTTTGGCCGGACTTTCGGTTTTTGCCGGTGCCAAGGTGGCCACCGCTTTGTTGATTTTATTTATTCCCGTGCTGGATTTTTTCGGTGTGATAATCAAAAGGTGGCGGGCGGGCAAGTCGATTTTTTATCCCGATCGCGGACATTTACATCACAAGCTCTTGGCGATAGGTTGGTCGCAAAGAAAAATTAATTGGTTTTTTTATTTAGTAACTGCCATGGTGGCGTTGATAGCTCTCAATACCCGGGATTTTCAGAAGGTAATCATTCTCTCGGTTTTGGTGGTGGGAATGACGGTATTTTATTTTTTGATTGATAAAAAAATAAAAATCGGCGGGAGATAAATTTTTTAATACTGATTTTGAAGAAGAAAATATGCAAAAAAATGAGCTTTTTTTTCGAAATATGTTTATAGGGACGATAGTTTTTTTGTTTTTGATAGGGGTGGGATTTTTCTTAAGGAGAATTTTGGAGAAAGATAAAAATATTCTCAGGGTTGGAAAGTGTGAATTTTTGACAGAAGAAGCGAGAACTGTTGAGGAGCGAAGGAAGGGCTTGAGCGATAGGGATAAACTTTGTGATAATTGCGGAATGTTATTTTATTTTGATACGCCTTCGGTTTACGGTTTTTGGATGAAGGGTATGCGGTTTGATTTGGATATTTTGTGGATAAGCGGGGAAGAAATAATCGGAGTCAAGGAAAAAGTTTCTCATTCTCGGCAAGAAACTTTTTATCCCCCCGGAAAAGTGGATAAGGTTTTGGAAATCGGAGCCGGGAAGATTCGGGAGTGTG
>JAVEQZ010000009.1:0-20565 GCA_034007405.1 Candidatus Moraniibacteriota bacterium
AGAAAAAGATTACTAGTGACTGATTACCTGATTACTTTATCATTTAAAGCAGAATTTTTTTTATTATGAACAAACAAGTTAAAGAAAATAACATCGCCATCAAAGTCGAGCATGTCTCCAAAACCTTCCGTATTCCTCACGAAAAAATTACCAGTTTGCGCGGGGCGGTGGTCAGTGCGTACAAGAAAAAAGGCTACGAAGAATTCAAAGCTCTCGACGATGTCTCTTTTGAAGTAAAGAAGGGAGAGTTTTTTGGCGTGATCGGACGAAACGGAAGCGGTAAGTCCACTTTGCTAAAAATCCTGGCCGGGATTTATCAAGCCGATAAAGGCAAAGTTCGTGTGCACGGGATGATTTCGCCTTTTTTGGAATTGGGGATCGGGTTTAACCCCGAGCTCTCCGGACGGGATAATATTTATCTCAATGCCACGGTACTGGGGATGACCAAGAAACAAATTGATAAAAAGTTTGATGATATTGTGAAATTCTCGGAATTGGAGCGATTTATCGACCAAAAGCTCAAAAATTATTCCAGCGGAATGCAGGTCCGCCTCGCTTTCTCCGTCTCCATTCACGCCAACCGCGACATCCTCCTCATGGACGAAGTCCTGGCCGTGGGGGATAGCAACTTCCAATCAAAATGTCTCGAAGAATTTAATAAGTATAGAGAAATGGGCCGGACGGTGGTGATTGTTACGCATGATATATCAGTAGTAGAGAGATATTGCAATAGAGCGATGTTGCTAAGAAATGGTAAAATTGTTAAGATAGGCAAAGCGGATGAAGTGGCTAATGTATATGTTTATCAGAATATGAGTGATGAGGAAAAGCGGATGATTAAGGAAAATGAGGAAAGAATAAAATTGGAAGAAAAAAATAAGAAAGAGATAGAAAAATCAGAAAAAGAAAAATCAGAAAAAGAAAGAAGAGAAAGGGAAGAAAAAGATAAAAATAAAGTAGCTGAAATCACTAGGGTAGAATTTTTGGATAAAGATGGGAAAGAGAAAAATATTTTTCAGACCGGGGACGATATGTCTATAAGGGTTTATTTTAAACAAAATATTAAAAAAGAAATTCTTAACTTTGGAATTTCAATATTTAATCAGGAACAAGTATGTTTATTCGGAATAAATACTTTTAATGATAGAATAGATACCGGCGATATTTATAAGAAGGGATATTTTCAGGTTGATTATAAGAAAGTCTTTTTAGGATCCGACACTTATTATATTCAGGCTGGTGTATGGGGCGATGCTCCTACTAAAATATATTTTTATTTATCTAGATCCAAAAAATTTAAGTTTTTTTCGGGAGATTTAAATATCGGATTAGTAAGACTTGATTATAAATGGAAATAGAAATATGGATAAAATTTTTTATACAAAAGATTTTCTAAAAAATTTCGGAGATTTAGTTGATATTGGAAGCTATACCTATGGAAATCCATGTCTTTTTCATTGGGGTGAAGATTCAAAATTAAAAATAGGAAAATTTTGTTCAATTGCTGATGATGTGAAAATATTTTTGGGTGGAAATCACAGGATGGATTGGATAACAACGTATCCTTTCTCTGCTTTGAAAGAAGAATGGCCAGAGGCAAAAGATGTGAAAGGTCATCCCGCAACAAAAGGTGATGTTGTTATTGGTAATGATGTCTGGATTGGATATGGAGCGACTATTCTTTCTGGTGTGAAAATAGGAAATGGTGCGGTAATTGGAGCTATGGCGGTTGTCTCTAAAGATGTGGAACCTTATTCTGTTGTTGTAGGAAACCCTGCCCTCGAAGTAAAAAAAAGATTTTCCAAAGATGTTATAGAAAAAATTGAAAATTTAAAATGGTGGGATTGGTCGGATAGTGAGATAAGAAATTATGTAAAATTGTTATGTAGTAATAATTTTGATAAAAATAATTATGAATTGGAAATATTTAAACCCAAAATTTGAATATGAAGAGTCTTTTAATGACATGAGCTGGCCTTGGGTTGGGCATAGATATTTTGCCTATGACTTAATTAGAAATATAAAGCCAAAAAGAGTTGTTGAATTGGGAACCCATAGGGGAACATCTCTTTTTTCATTTTGTCAAGCAGTAAAAGATGAAAAAATAGATACAGAATTATGTGCGGTGGATACATGGCAGGGAGATGAACATGCTGGGTTTTATGGTGATGAAATTTATGGCGAGGTCAATGATGTTATTAAAAAATATTACAATTCTTTAAATGTCAGATTAATTAGAAAAACTTTTGACGAGGCTCTTTCTGATTTTGAGGATAAATCTATTGATATTTTGCATATAGATGGTCTTCATACCTATGAGGCAGTAAGGCACGATTTTGAAACATGGTTTCCAAAATTGAAAGATGATGGCATTGTTTTTTTTCACGATATTGTTGTAACAAGAGATGATTTTGGGGTTTTTAAATTTTGGAAAGAACTAAAAGATAATTTTGAAACAATGGAATTTCGTCATTCTTATGGATTGGGAGTTCTATTTAATAATAAGGAAAATGAAGTAATGAATTTAAGAAATGATCTGGAATTACATTACTCATATTTATTGGAAGATATAGAGAATGGAAAAATTGGAGAATTGCAACAAAATCTTGTTATTAAAAATATGGAAATCAAAGAAAAGAATACTGAGATTGAGGAAAAGAATGAAGAAATCAAAGAAAAGAATACTGAGATTGAATTAATTAAATCTTCAAGTTTTTGGAAAATGAGAAATTTTTATTTAAAAATAAAACACTATTTTATTTTTATATTTTTGAATCCAAGAAAGTTTTTTAAG
This sequence comes from Candidatus Moraniibacteriota bacterium, assembly GCA_034007405.1. Taxonomy (GTDB): domain Bacteria; phylum Patescibacteriota; class Minisyncoccia; order Moranbacterales; family UBA9337; genus UBA9337. The sequence continues at coordinate 2,795 of JAVEQZ010000009.1, forward strand.
AAATACCTGAAAATATAATACGCAAAAAAATGGTAAAGTTCTCAATTTTAATACCAATAATAAAGGGAAAATTTTTAGATAAGGCTATAAAATCAGTCCTTTCCCAATCTTTTTATGATTGGCAATTGGTTTTATATGATGATTGTTCAAAGGATGATATAGATAAGATTGTTGAAAAATATTCTGCAGATCAGAAGGTTATCTATCTGAAGGGTAAAAAAAACATAGGATTGAATGACCCATCTTTAGTTTGGAATAAAATGTTAAGTTATGCGGATGGAAAATATATCTGTTTGCTTGGTGATGATGATTTTTTATCCGATAATTATTTGGAAGAAATAAATAAATTGATTTTAAAATATCCAGAAACTTCCGTTTTTAGAGCTAAATTAAGAAGGGTTGGTGAGCAAGATGAATTTATATCTGAAGTAAAAGATTTACCAGAATTTGAAACTTGGGATCAATTATTCTATGAGAGAAATATTAACAAACGAATGCAATCTAGTAGCGAGTTCGTTTTGAAAAAAAATTCATTGGAAAAAATAGGCGGATATGTTAATTTTCCTAGGGCATGTGGTAGCGATGATGCTACATATTTATTGCTATCAAAAAACGGTGGAGTATCTTCAACTAATAAGACCTATGCTTTCTGGAGAAAAAGTTCTTTAAATATATCTGATAATGATAGTCAGGAAGTGAATGAATATAAAATTAAATTTTTATTAAATTGGGAGAGGGATTTTTTAGATAGAAATTTTCCATTAGATGTTCCACTTAGTAAACTATATTCATCAATAGAAAGTTATTCTAATTTAGAAAAGTTAAGAAAAAAAGATTCGACTATTAATACATTAGTCGCAGAATTAGATTCAGCCAAGGCAGAATTAGATTCAACTAGAACAGAATTAGATTCGAACAATACAAAATTAGATTCAGCCAAGGCAGAATTAGATTCAACTAGAACAGAATTAGATTCGAACAATACAAAATTAGATTCAACTAGAACAGAGTTAATAAATGTTTATAATTCTCGGGAGTGGAAGACGATTTTAAGATTGCAGAAATTATTTAAGTTTATTTTTCCAGTAAATTCTTTAAGAAGGATAATTTTAGTAAAATTATTTAGAATTACAAAAAAAATTGTTAAAACAGTTTTTAAGGCAAAAAGAAAGGCTTGTGAATTATTTTTATTATCTAAAAATTATTTGACTAAATTCAAACCAAGGAAAAGGAGGAAAGTAAATTTAAAGTCCAAGAGGCTGGTTTATATTGGGCACTCTTATCACAATAAGACAAAATCAACTGCTTTCTTAATCGATTATTTAAAGAAATTTTTTGATGTAGAGGTTGTCCTGGATGAAAGCTGGCAAGGAAAGCCCGCTCCGGATTTATCTTTTATTGATGAAAGTTATCTGGGGGTGATATTTTTTCAACTTTTACCATCCAGAGAAGTTATTGATAAGATAAAAAATGATAATATTATCTATTTTCCGATGTATGACCAATCCGGCAGATTGGATTATAGCTATTGGAGTGATTATCGGGATTTAAAGATTGCCAATTTTTCCAGTACATTGCATAAAAAATTAAAGAAATGGGGTTTCGATTCCATATATGTGCAATATTTTCCTGATTTACAAAAATTTATTCCGGGAAAAAAGGACGAGGTTTTCTTTTGGCAAAGATTGACGAATATTAATATATCCAAGATAATTAAAATATTCGGCAAAAAAGATTTAAAAATTCATATTCATAAAGCTATCGATCCTGATCAAAAATTTATGCAACCTGGAAAAGAGGATGAAGATAAATTTAAAATTACTTATTCGGAGTGGTTTGATACTCGAGAAGAAATGTGGGATGTGATTAAACAAAAAGGGATTTATATTGCCCCACGAGAATATGAGGGAATTGGAATGTCTTTTCTGGAGGCGATGGCAATGGGCAAGGCAGTGGTAGCTGTAAATAATCCGACGATGAATGAATATATTGAGCATGGAAAAAATGGATATTTATATGACTTGAATAATCCAAGAGAAATAGACTTATCAAGTATTGAAGAAGTACAAAGAAATACGCATAAATATATGCAAGATGGTTATAAAAAATGGAATCAAGATAAAAAAAGAGTAATCGATTTTATTAAACGGGCGTAAAATATTAATTTTAATAAAAAATATGCAAAAAACAGCTTTAATTACGGGAATTCTTGGTCAAGACGGACCATATTTGGCTAAATTACTCCTAGAAAAAGACTATAAAGTTTATGGATTAATAAGGAGATACACAAATCCAAATTTTAGCAATACTGACTATCTGGGAGTGACAGACAAAATAGATTTCGTATCAGGAGACATGACTGATGAGTGTTCTATAATGAATATTATAAAGAATATTCGTCCAGACGAGGTTTATAATTTAGCTGCACAATCATTTGTGGGATCTTCATGGGATCAGTCCAAGGTCACTACCGAGATAAACGCATTGGGTGTACTGTATTTGTTAAATGCGATTAAATTTTTTTCACCAAATACTAAATTTTATCAAGCTTCTACTAGTGAAATGTTTGGCAATAGTCATGAAGAAGGACTGCAAAAAGAGGAAACTCCTTTTCATCCTCGAAGTCCATACGCCATCGCTAAGCTCTATGCTTATTGGCTAACTATAAATTTCAAGGAAAGTTACGGAATGTATTGTTCCAATGGAATCTTGTTTAATCACGAGTCACCTATACGAGGAATTGAATTTGTAACGAGAAAAATATCTGACGGGGTGGCGAGAATAAAATTAGGATTAGCGGATGAAATTCGTTTGGGCAATCTTGATAGTAAGAGGGATTGGGGTTTTGCCGGGGATTACGTAGAAGCAATGTGGTTGATGCTACAGCAAGAAAAGCCGGATAATTATATTGTATCAACTGGAGAGACTCACTCAATTCGCGATTTTCTTGATTTAGCTTTTGGTCATGTGGGTATCAAGGACTGGGATAAATATGTAAAAATTGATCCTCGTTTTAAGAGACCAGCAGAGCTTTTTTCTTTACATGGAACCAACAAAAAAGCCAAAGAAGTTTTAAATTGGGAACCAAAAGTTAAATTTGAGGAATTGGTAAAAATGATGGTGGATGCAGATTTAGAAAGATTAAAAAAATAAATTATCGGATTTTAAGATGAAAAATAACAATGAATTAAAAATTTCAATAATAACCCCTTCTTATAATAGTGGTGATTTTATCGAAAGAGCAATAAAAAGCGTCTTATCTCAAGATTATAAAAATTGGGAGCATATTGTAATAGATGGGGGCTCCAATGATAACACAATCGATATTCTTAAAAAATATAAACACTTAGATTGGATAAGTGAAAAAGATGATGGACAAGCTGATGCTATGAATAAAGGTTTTTTAAAAAGTAAGGGTGATATAATAGTTTATCTTAATGCTGATGATTATTTTTTCCCAGGAGCTTTCAACGCTGTAATTTCTGAGTTTAAAAAAGGTGCTAAGTTTGTAGTTGGAAATGTTTTAGTAAAAAGTCCTCGTTTAAAAAAAGAATTTTTAAATGTACCCAGAATTACTTTGCGTGGTATGATGAAGCATTGGGAGCCTAATGCTTTTTGCCATAATCCAGTTGGGTATTTTTATATTAGGGAAGTTCAGGAAAATTGTCCTTTCAATTCAGAAAATTATGCGACAATGGATTTGGAATTTTTACTTGATGCAGTTTCAAAATATAAATTTTCTAAAGTTGATTTCACTTTAGGATGTTTTGAAGATGGATTAAGAACTAAAACTGGAGTAACTCAATCAAAGCTTGACTACTGGAAGCCTAGCACTTTCCCTTATTTGCAAAAATATTTAAATAAGCTATCTATTAAAGAAAAAAAAGATTATGAAACAGATCGTCGAAATGGTTATATTTTAATGCAAGAGCATATGAATAAGTTAAATAATCACACTTTAAAACTTATTCACAATGATAAGTATCCCTTAGTTTCCGTTATTATACCAACATATAATTGCGAAAAATATATTTGTAGAGCTATTGAATCCGTTTTGGAACAGGATTTTGACAATATTGAGATAATTATAGTGGACGATGCTTCTACTGATAATACTAGAAATATTATAAAAAAATATTATGAAAATAATAATGAGGTAAAAATTATATTTCAAAGTGAGAATCAAAAGCAGGGGGCTGCAAGAAATAGTGGATTGGATAAGGCTAAAGGTAAGTACATATTTTTTCTAGATGCGGATGATTGGATAGATCGAGGATGCTTAAAACACCTTTGCTCAATTGCTGAGACTTATGATTCAGAGGTTGTAGCATGTGGTGTAAATAAAACTTGGGAAAATGGAAGAAAAGAATTTTATCATGGATATTCACTTTCCTGTGATGATTTTAATGAGTCAATGAATTATTTAATAGACTATAAAATAGGTACGATTGTCTGGAATAAATTATACCTTAGAGATTTTATTGAAAGAAATAAACTGAGATTTATAGTGCCCCACTGGCATGAAGATGTTAGTTTTTCCTTTAAAGCATTTTTTTTGTGTAAAAGCTATATATCAATTTCTAAGACCTATTATAATTATTTTCAAAGAAGTAATTCTACCATTAACAAAAAACAAACATTGCTTCATCTGGAATCATATTTGAAATTATATATTGATATAATAAATTTATTTGAGGAAAATAAGGCAAATAATCGCGTGCTTGATGTAACCACTTATCGTAAGTTATTGAATGCGCATTGTTTAAATTTTGTATACCCGCAGTTAATTCGATATGCTAAAAGTAAAAATGACTGGAGAGAAGACTTAATCTCTGTTTGCATGAAAATGTTAGGAGTAAGTGGCTTGGCAGTAGCTGATTTTGTGATTGCGGTTATTGAAGAAAAAATGAATTTTTTCTCAAACTTAAAAAAAGATAATTGTTCTAAAAAAAGTAAAAAAGTTCCATTTTTTCTTAAATTATTTATCAATGTTTATCAGAAAATAATATTTACTATTTTTTCTCCGTATAAATTTATCAAAAAATATTTTAATTTATTACTAAATAGTAAATTAAGACAGCCGGCGCGGAAAGTTTGGTATTTTGTTAGAGGGAAGAAAATAATTAAATAATTTAAAAATATGAAGTTATCAATTGTTATTCCGGTTTATAATGAAAAAAAGACCATTCTAGAAATTATAGAGATCGTAAAAAGCGTGATACTGCCAGAAAAAATAAAAGAAAGAGAAATAGTTTTGGTGGATGATTGTTCCAAGGATGGCACAAGAGATATTTTAAAAAATATTAATGATAGCGAAGTTAAGGTTTTTTATCATAAAGTAAACAAGGGAAAGGGTGGCGCGCTTAATACTGGATTTAAGCAGACCACCGGGGACATTGTAATTATTCAGGATGCTGATCTAGAATACGATCCGCATGAATATCCTAAATTGTTAAAACCCATTTTAGATGACAAGGCAGATGTGGTTTTCGGTTCTCGTTTTGTGGGCGGGGACTCCCATCGTATTTTATATTTCTGGCACACAACGATGAATAAATTTTTAACATTGTTATCTAATGTTTTTTCTGATTTAAATTTAACCGATATGGAAACTTGTTATAAAGTTTTTCGTAAAGACATCTTAGACCAAATAGATATAGAAGAAAATAGATTTGGTTTTGAGCCAGAAATTACAGCTAAGGTAGGGGAGTTATCAAGGACAAAGAATGTGAGAATATACGAGGTGGGAATTTCTTATTATGGCAGAACCTATGATGAAGGAAAACATATTGGTTGGAAGGATGGCGTTAGAGCCTTGTGGTGTATTTTTAAATATAATACTTCTACCTTTGCTCATTTTTCAAAATATATCATTAATGGTGTTTTTGTAGCGATAGCTCAAATTATCGCCATTTTTGTATTGGTAAATTATTTTGATTTTAGCACACCTAAGCTTCAGGAGATTGCTAATTTGATTAGTATAGAAATAAGTGTTTTGGTGGGATTATTTTTGCATTCTTTTATTACTTGGCGCTACAAGTATGAGACAACCAGAAATTTTTTAAAAGTCTTTGTTTATTTTCACCTTGTGACGGGAATTTCTTTTTTGGTGCGAGCGTTCTTGTTTCCAATTTTAGCTTCAATGAATGTAGATTATATGAGTAATACCCTGATTGGAATAGCTGTGGCTATCGTAATCAATTTTTTTGGTTATGATAAGCTTGTGTTTAAGAGGAAATTGGAAGACATTATTTATAAAAGAAAATAAAATTTTATGGGAATACTTTTTTTAATCTTTAGTTTCATTTTTATCTTTAGTTCTTTTTTTATTTCTTATGAGAAAAAGGAAGCTATTTTTTCTAATTTCAGATTAGCTTTTATTAAGGCTAGTTTGGTAATCTCACTGTTGGTTGTGTTTTTTACTGAGGGGCTATCTTTTTTTAATAAGCTTACTCCCGCTTATTTATTTTTTTTCTGGGCAGTAACAGCCATTGCTAGCATTTTTGCTTTTATTTATTTGTTTAAAAAAACAAGTATTTCTTTCAGCGAAATGGGCATTAATAGAATATCGAACTTTTTCAAAAATGAGAAATGTACTACAAGGATACTCATTTGGTTAAGTTTTATTATAATTTTATCTTTGTTTGGCATAGCTTTTACAACAAACAACAACTGGGATTCGTATACCTATCACTTGCCGAAAGTGGAACATTGGATTCAAGATAAAAATGTCAATTTTTTCCCCACCAGCAATGTCAGGCAGCTATACATAGCTCCTTTTTCAGAATATTTTATTTTGAATATCAGATTATTGAGTGGTAGTGTCCTATTCATAAATTTTGTACAATTTTTTTCATTTATAAATTGTCTTCTGGGGGTGTCTTTGATTGCGAAATTATTTAGGTTACAGGCCAAAGGTCAAATTATGGCGTTTATTTTTGCCCTGACAATTCCTATGGGAATAATGCAATCAACAACAACTCAAACAGATCTAGTTACTTCATTTTTTCTTGTTTCTTTTGTTTATTTCATTGTTTATATTGCAGAAGAAAAAAAGTTCTCAAAGGAGAATTTATTTTTTCTTTGCTTGGGCTTTTCATTGGGCATTTTAACCAAATCAACTTTTTACATATTTGCACTTCCTTTTTGTCTTTTCTTTGGAATTTATTATATTAGATTATTTAAAGCAAGATCTTTTTTGATTGTATCATCCATAGTTTTAATGTTTGTGTTGTTAAATGGGTCATTTCTTATTAGAAATTATAATCAATTTGGCTCTCCGCTAGGTCCGCAAAAATCATCGTCTTATTATTTGGCTAATTTAAACGAAGATTACGGAATTAGGACAATGTTTTCAAATAGTGTAAAAAATGCAGGGCTACATCTTGCCCTACCAAATAATACGTGGAATAGTTTTATTGATAAAAACGTTTATTTTATTCATGATTATCTCATCAAATTCCCTGTAAATTATGAAAAAACTAATTGGTGCAATATGGAATATAAAACTATTTTTAGGTTGCATCATGATATAGTGGGTAATTTTTTCCATTTAATTCTTCTTGGTCTATCCCTATGCATCATTACTATTAAGTATAAATCAGTTCCAATAGCTATTCGCAAATACGTTCTTTCTTTAATAGCTGGCTTTATGCTATTTGCGTTTTTATTAAAATGGCAACCTTGGCAAGCTAGGCTGGATTTGCCATTGTTTATTTTGGCGGCGCCTCTAATAGCTTATGCACTAACGATGATAAAATGGAGGCGAGTTGCTAATTTTATTTGTATGCTACTCTTGTTCATTTCAGTAGGGGTTGTTTTCATATTTGATCAAGTTAAGCCTTTATTGGGAGTGAATTCTGTTTTTAAAAAAGATAATAATTCCTATATAATTAATTATGATATTGCAAGAAAAATTGAATTAATTCTGAACAAAAACAAAATTTCAAATGTGGGATTTGTTCTGGGTGAAAATTCTCTTGAGTGGCAATTTTGGCTATTTTCAAAAAATAGAAAATTTGAACACGTTTATTTTCACAATGATTTCACCAAGACGCCAAATTTTGATAGTAATTTCAGGTACAAGGCCTTGATTATTGAGGATGCATATTTAAATGAATCACAATCAGATTTGCAGATAAATGATTTTCTAAGAAATAAAGAGGATGTATTGGAGGTGATCAATGTTGATGAGCAGGTAACCCTTGTAATTTTTAAAGAAAGACAGGTTGGCGCAATAGTTTATAAATAAATGGCGCCAATGAATGCTCCGTAATGCCAAAAATTGTAATAAATTTAATAATCTATGTATAAAATAATTGTAATATTTTTTTTCTTAAGCTGGAGATCAATGTTTTGACAGTCCGTTATTGTGTACCCCTTATTTTAAGCAGAATTTAAAAATTGTTTATGATAAAAATAATATTCCTAAAATGTTTGTAATTGAGAAATAATTTAATTAATTAAATAAGTTTTAAAATTATATGAAAATACTGGTAACGGGGGGCGCAGGTTTCGTAGGGTCACATTTGTGCAAAAGATTATTAGATGATGGCCATGAGGTTCTGTGCGTGGATAATTTATTTACGGGCAACAAAGATAATGTCGCGGAATTAATGGAAAATAAAAAATTTGAATTCATGCGTCATGACGTTACTTTCCCGTTATATGTAGAAGTCGACCAAATTTATAACCTGGCTTGCCCAGCCTCCCCAATTCATTATCAATTTGACCCGGTTCAAACTACTAAAACTTCAGTTCATGGCGCCATTAATATGCTGGGACTCGCCAAGAGGACAAGAGCGCGAATTTTGCAAGCATCAACTAGCGAAGTGTATGGCGATCCAGAGGTGCATCCGCAGCCGGAATCTTATTGGGGAAAAGTTAATCCAATCGGGATTAGGTCGTGCTATGATGAAGGAAAACGTTGTGCTGAGACATTATTTTTTGATTATCATCGCCAGCACAAACTAGATATTAAAGTAATACGTATTTTTAATACTTACGGGCCCAATATGCACCCTAATGATGGAAGGGTGGTTTCAAATTTTATTATGCAAGCTTTGCATAATAAAAACATCACAATTTATGGCGACGGTTCTCAAACGAGGAGCTTCCAATATGTAGATGATTTAGTTGAGGGGATGATTGCCATGATGAAAAGTTCTAAGAAATTTGTCGGACCAGTTAATCTCGGAAATCCAAGGGAATTTACAATAAAACAGTTGGCGGAAAAAGTTTTGGAAATGATTCCAGAAAGCAAGAGTAAAATTATTTACAAAAAACTTCCTCAAGATGATCCTAAGCAAAGAAAGCCAGAAATAAGTTTAGCTAAGAAAGAGCTAAAATGGGAGCCAAAAATCAAGCTAGAAGAAGGTTTAGTAGAGACCATTAATTACTTTAGAAATTTAAAGAAGTAGATGCAAATGCAATTATCAATAATCATTTGTACTTACAATTCTTTAGGGCGCTTGGAAAAAACGCTGGATTCGATATTGGCTCAAAATATAGATGATTTTGAAGTGGTAATTATAGACGGTGATTCAAACGATGGAACTGTTGATATTATAAGGGAATACGAAATTAAATTTGAGGGAAAAATGCGTTGGATAAGTGAAAAAGACAATGGAATATACGAGGCGATGAACAAAGGCGTGCAGATGGCAAAGGGAGAATATTTAAATATTGTCGGAGCGGGAGATTGGCTGGAACCCGAGGCTTTAGAAAAAGCTTTTGAATGTATTGAAAAAAATTCTTACCCTCAGGCCGTGCAAGGAAAGTTGAGAGTGTGGGATAAAGATCTAAAAAACAGTTATTTGCTGCAAACTTTTCCGGATTCTCTGGCGACAAATCCGATGCAACATCCCGCATTGTATTATAAAAAAGATCTGCATAAAAAATACGGTCTTTATGATGAAAGTTATAGGATTGTCTCGGATTATCTTTTTTGTATGAAAGCTTTTTTGATCGGCAAAGAAAAGGTCATTGCTTTTGATAGTGTGGTGGATAATTATGTGACAGATGGCATAAGCTCAACAGACACGCAAAGATGCGAAAAAGAAAACTTTCGCGCGCGTCGAGAACTCGGATTGATTCCCAACCGCTTGATGCGTTTTATTTACAAGCGTTTAAATATAAAATACTAGTTATTTTCTAAAAACCACCGATAAGTTTTTTCAATACCTTTCTTGAGGGGAGTTTTATGTTTCCATCCTAAATTGTGCAACCTAGACACATCCAGGAGTTTGCGAGGGGTACCGTCGGGCTTGGTGGTATCATTGATTATTTTTCCCTTAAAGCCGACAATTTCTTTTATCATAAGCGCCAAATCCTTTATAGTTATGTCTTCGCCTGTGCCGATATTCACTATTTCATCTTCGGAATAATTATTTATTAGAAACACGCAAGCATCCGCCAAATCATCCACGAATAAAAACTCTCGCATCGGAGAGCCGGTGCCCCACATAACCACTTCTTTTGCATTTGCCAATTTCGCATCATGAAATTTTCGGAGCAGGGCAGGGAGGACATGGGAGGATTCCAGGTCAAAATTATCATTTATCCCGTATAGATTGGTGGGCATCACTGAAATGAATTTTGTGCCGTATTGCTTGTTGTATGATTGGCACATTTTAATCCCCGCAATTTTTGCTACCGCATAAGCTTCGTTGGTTTTTTCCAGCGGTCCGGTCAATAAATATTCTTCTTTGATTGGTTGAGGACATTCGCGGGGATAAATACAAGAACTTCCCAGGAATAATAATTTTTTGGCCTTATTTAAATAGGCGTTATGAATAATATTGTTTTGGACTTGCAGATTTTCAAAAATAAATTCCGCCGGAAAAACATCATTGGCATAGATTCCTCCCACTTTGGCAGCAGCCAAAAAAATATATTCGGGCTTTTCTTTTTTGAAAAATTCGGATACTTTTTGGGAGTCGAGCAAGTCTAATTCCGTTCGAGTGCGAGTAACTATATTGGAATAGCCGTTTTCTTTCAAATTTCTGACGATAGCCGAACCCACGAGTCCGCGATGTCCAGCGACGTATATTCTTGAATTTTTTTCCATAGTTTTGTATTAATGTTGTATTGGTAAGTTATGTATTAACGAGTTAACGGGTTAATTATCCAAAATTAAATTAAAATTAAAAAATTAGAAATTAATTTGAAATTTTAAATTTAGATTTTGAAATTACTCAGCAGAGATGACTCCTTCCTTCTTCATATCCGCTTTCATCATAAGTTTAACCAATTCCTTGAATTTAGTTTTTGGTTTCCATTTGAGCATTTTTTTGGCTTTCGTCGGATCACCCAGCAATAGATCTACTTCTGCCGGACGATAATATCTTGGATCGATTTTGATAATCGTTTTCTTGGTGTTTTTGTCAATTCCGATTTCCTTTTCTTTCTTGCCTTTCCAAATCAAATCTATACCCGCCACTTTGCAAGCTTCTTCAATAAATTCTCTGACACTGTGAGTTTCGCCGGTAGCCAGTACAAAATCCTCCGGTTTTTCTTGTTGAAGCATCAGCCACATACCTTCAACATAGTCTTTGGCATAGCCCCAATCCCTTTTACTATCTAGGTTACCCAAATAAAGACAATCGTCTTTGCCAGCCAAGATTCTGGCTAGTCCGCGAGTAATTTTTCTAGTTACAAAAGTTTCACCTCGGCGAGGGGATTCATGATTAAAAAGGATTCCGTTGCAAGCATAGATTCCGTAACTTTCCCTGTAATTTATAGTTATCCAATAAGAATAAAGCTTGGCGCAACCATAAGGAGAACGAGGGTAAAAAGGAGTAGTCTCTTTTTGCGGAGTTTCTTGAACAAGTCCGTAAAGTTCGCTGGTTGAGGCTTGGTAAAATTTTGTCTTTATCCCGGAATCTTTGATGGCATCCAATATCCTAACTGTGCCTAGGCCGGTAACATCGGCGGTATATTCCGGATTGTCAAAACTTACTTTTACATGACTTTGAGCTGCCAGATTGTATATTTCATCAGGTTTTATTTTTTCAATCAATCGAGAAATGCTGGAGCTGTCGGACAGATCTCCGTAGTGAAGGAACATTTTCACACCGTTTATATGAGGGTCTTTATAAAGATGGTCAATTCTTCCGGTATTGAAAGAACTTGAACGTCGAATTATGCCATGAACTTCGTATCCTTTTTCCAATAGTAATTCTGCAAGATATGATCCGTCTTGCCCGGTAATTCCTGTTACGAGTGCTTTTTTCATATATTATTTTAATTAATTATCTTTACTATGCGGGTTTGCTGTGTTAAAGTTAACTTGTGTTTATCGGTTTATCTCGATAAATACATTTTGTATTATAATATATTATTTTGCATAAAGCAAAAGATGAAATAAATGTCAAAAATGGATAAAAAATCGAATAATAATCCGATGGTTTCGATAATAATGCCATCTTATAATCAGGCAGAATACTTATCCGAAACATTGGATTCCGTGTTGGCTCAATCTTTTAAGGATTGGGAGTGCTTAATTGTTGATGATGGCTCCATAGATAATACCGAAGAAATTGCAAAAATATATTGTAAAAAAGATGACCGCTTTAAATATATAAAGCAGGAAAATCAAGGCCCCTCTGTGGCCAGAAATAATGGGATAAGAAATAGTGCGGGAGAATTTATCTTACCGCTTGATTCGGATGATTTGATATCCAAAGATTATTTAAGCGAAGCAATGAGGGTTTTTGCCGAAAATCCGAAAATCAAATTGGTTTATTGCGAGGCCGAGTTTTTTGGAGAAAAAAAAGGAGAATGGGATTTGCCGGAGTATTCATACGAAAGACTGTTATTTGAAAATATGATATTTTGTTCCGCTTTTTATAGACGATCCGATTATGATAATACGGATGGGTATAATGAAAATATGAGAGAAGGATTGGAAGATTGGGATTTTTGGTTATCCTTTTTGAAAAAAGGTGATATCGTTTATAAAATTCCTCAAATCCATTTTTTTTATAGAATAAAAAATAATTCAAGAAATTCTATTAGTAATGAAATTACTGTTAAAAAAATGCATAAAAGAATTTTTTTAAACCATCGGGAATTGTATTTTGAATTTTTGAATCCAATATATTCAGAAAATGCAATAAAAAATTTAAAAAAACATATTCATATTTTGCAAAAAGAAATTGAATTTCTAAAGGTTCAAAAAAATGGAAAAATAGGAAATCTGATAAAAAAGAAAAAAAAGATTACTTATCTTAAAAATGGTCTATTTTTTCTAGTTTTACATCCTGAAAAGTTTATAAAAAAAAGATTTAATAATTTGGTTAAGACTTTTCGAAATGGAAAATAAAGAAATCCCCGATATTTCAATTGTTTTTTTGTTATTTAACGGTTTAAACGATCATTTTGAAGAAACTTTAAAAATGGTCAAGGTTCAAAAAATAGATAGAAAAATTGAAATAATTGCTATCGATTCGGGTTCTACCGACGGGACGGTTGATTTTGTCAAAAAAGATAAAGATATAAAATTGTATCAAATACCCAATTCTGAATTCGGTCACGGAAAAACCAGACAGATGGGAGTAGGGTTGGCGAGCGGAAAATATGTGATTTTTCTTACTCAGGATGCGACTCCGGTTGATGAATTTTGGTTCGAGAAACTTATTGAAAAAATAGAAAGCGATGAGAAAATAAAATCAGTTTGCTCCAGAATTATCCCAAGAAAAGATGCATTGGCGATAAGGAAATACGGAATTTTGGGAGAATGGTCGGCAAGTAAAGAGGATTTTGTGATAGAAGACTTCAATCTGGGAGATTTTCGAAATCATGATATTAGCACTTTGTACGACAGAAATTTTTTGCTGGAAAACGGTTTTGAGAATGTTCCTTTTGGCGAAGATGTTTTGATAGCCAAAAAAATTCTCTCCAAAGGAGGAAAAACGGCTTTTGCTTCGAAATCAGTTGTTTATCATTCTCACGACTATACCATCAAAAAAACATTCAAAAGAAATTTAATTGACGGAGAATTTAACAGGCAATATTTAAATAAATCTACGGTCGATTCCTTGTTTAAATTGTTCGGTTTTACTCTTAAATCTTTCAAGAGAGATTTTATTTTTTTAATGAGGGATAAAGAGGTCAATTTAATCGATAAAATAAAAAATATTTTATATAGTCCGATCATCCATTTTGCGGAAATGTCGGGGCAATATAAGGGAAATAAAAAATAAAAAAATGAAAATACTTTATGTAATACACCAATATTGGCCCAGATATCAATCGGGGAGTGAAAATTATACCCATTATATCGCCAAAGCCATGGCAGACAAGGGTCATGAGGTTTTTGTCTTGGCGGTTGAGCCCAATTCAGACAAAGAATATTTTATGGAGCGTTACAACGAGACGGGGGTCAATATCATCAAAATTCATAAGTCCTTGAAAGTTTGCTCTTCTTTTGATTGGAATTACAAGGATCCGGAGTATGAAAAAATCTTTGATAAATTATTGGGAAAAATCGGTCCGGATATCGTTCATATTCAACATCTTATGTATGCATCCCTGGGGATTGTAAACATTATTAAAAAAAATAAAATCCCCATTGTTTTTACTCTGCATGATTTATGGTTGGAATGTTTGAGGATAACAAAATTGGACCATAATAATAAAGTTTGTGAAGGGTGGGGGGAAAAAAAATGTCTGGATTGTTATAATTCAAATCACTTGAATATAAAAAATAAATATCTCTTGAAGATAGCTAATATTTTGAATACTATATTGCAAGGAACGGTAATTCATAAATTTGCTTTATTTTTAATCGGAAAAAGAAAAATATTTTTAAGAAATGTGCCCGGAGATAAAAAAAATCCCGCAAGAGATCGTTTTGAAAAGATGATGAAGATGGTAAGGGAAGTGGATTTGTTTATTTCTCCATCGGATTTTTTGAGAAAAGAATTTGTCAAATGGGGAATAGGGGAGGAAAAAATAATATATTCAAGAAACGGAATGAATATATTAAAGAATGAAGACGGAATCAAAAATAAATTTATCAAAAAAGAGGATGGGATTTTGGATTTCGTTTTTACCTCCCAGGTGAGAGAACATAAGGGGGTGGATGTTTTATTGAAAGCTTTTGAAATTTTGGAAAAGAAAAAAAACAATAAAATTAGGCTTTTTATTTTTGGCGGTTATGATAAGGGCTCGGTCTATGGGAGAAAATTTAAGAAAAAAATTTTCTCGCTAAGAAATGTCAAATATATGGGATCATTTAAAAATTCTGATATAAACTATATCCTAAAAGATGCGGATTATTTGATTTTGCCTTCTATTTGGCCCGAAAATGCTCCGCTTGTAATTGATGAGGCTTATCTCAATGATGTGCCGTGCATTGTCTCTAATATCGGCGGTATGGCCGAGAGAGTGGAGGATGGCGTTAACGGATTGCATTTCAAAGTCGGAGATGCTGAAGATTTGGCGGATAAAATTGAATATGTTTTTGATAATCCGAAAATCAGGGAAAAGTTTATTTCAAACATTCCCCATGTCAAAACGATAGATGAAAATGTTTCCGAGCTGATTGATATATACAAGAAACATACAAAAAACTAGTAGGCATAAAAAGCCACTCCCTCATATCTCCAAATATAGTCATCATAGTTATTGATAACAGTATTTCTCTCTTCTTCATTGGCGGTATAAAAATGAGATTGGTTTTGATCGGACCAAAAACGATAAATCGGTTTGGCTGATATTTCCGGCAGATAGTAGGCAATTCCTTCATATCTCCAAATATAATCATCATAGTTATTTATAACCATATTTTTCTCTTCTTCATTGGCGGTATAAAAATGATGTTGATTTTTGTCCGACCAAAATCTGTAAACCGGCTTGCCACTTATAAGACTATTAAACGCCACTCCTTCATATCTCCAAATATAGTCATCATAATTATTGATAACCATATTTTTTTCTTCTTCGCTGGAAGTATAGAAATGTCCTTGGTTTTGATCGGACCAGAAGCGGTAAATGGGTTTTGTGCTGGGTGCGCAACTTTCAAAAGGAATCTCATTGAATATGAGCGAATTTAGCGATTTTTTGGTATTTAATCTCCTCCCGCAAGCGATAGTGGTATTATCCGAAAAATGATCACTGCTCTTGAGAAGGGTTTCGCGAATTTTATTTATCGAAGCGCCGGGATCATGCGCATAAAGTAATGCAGTGGTGCCCGCAACCAACGGAGTAGCAATAGAAGTTCCGGCACCGATATAGTAGGTTCCTAAATAAACCCCGATCATATTTTCTCCCGGAGCCATAATGTCGACCGTAGTCGGTCCGTAATTGGAAAAATCGGAAAGATTGTCGTTTTGATCGGAAGAAGCGACACAGATAATATTGGCGGAATTGTAACTGCAAGGGTATTGAGGATAAGCGTCGTTATTATTGGATAGATTGCCCGAGGCAGCCACAAATATTCCGTTAAAACTTTCAATTAAATTTTTTTCAATTTGAGAATATCCGTCTCCTCCATAGCTGGCATTAATAACTTTGGCTCCGTTGTTGATGGCAAAATCTATGGCTCGAAGTTCGCTAAAGGTATCTTCAAAATCAAATTTAATCGCCATAACTTTTATTTTATTGTAGCGACTGATGCCGGCAATACCGGATGAATTATCGCTTTGACTGGCGATAATACTCGAGACAAAAGTTCCATGTTCGTTGAAATAGGGATCATTGTCATTATTTTGATAATCCCAGCCGTGGTTTGGGCACCCTCCGATTATCGGATTTTCCGACTCATCTACACAACTTGATCCGTCCCACATATTGTTGATCAAATCAGGATGATTGTAATCTACGCCATCATCAATTACCGCTACGATTGTCTCGGTTGAGGCGAGTGATTCAATATCCCACATTTCATCGGCATCAATATCGGCATCAAGGGTGCCGAATACTTCTTCTATCGATTGTCCGGTATTGCGGAGAGACCATTGATATGAAAAATAGGCATCGGAAGGAGTAAAAAATTTACTTCTTTTGAAATTGGGCTCTATTATTTCAATGTCGGGATTATTTTTTAATTCATTGATTAATTCTTCGGTTTTTTTGCTTCTGTCCTTTAAAAGAGAGATATTTCTTTTATTATTTATCTTATTTTTTATCTCCAAATCGGAATATCGCTTATTTTCTTTTATTTTGTTTTCAAACGATTTTTGTCTTTTGCTATCTTTGTATTTGACGATAACTTCGCCTTCGATATAATTTTTTTTGTCAGAGGATTTTTCTTTTTCCCCAAAGGCGGGCAGAGTGGGGAAGTCTTGGTCTTTGGCTTGAGCAGGGGGGACAAGATTAAAAGTTAAAAAAAGAAATGCAAATAAAAATATTTTTTTCATAATAATTTTTCTTATCACGCCAAAGCTTTAGCGAAGGCTGATTTGTTTTTGTTTTAGATATGGTTTTATTATATATTTTTTAGATAAAAATAACAATTGAAAGACTTCACAAAATTTTAAAATAAAAACTGAGAAAAGATGAGTCACCTCTTCCCAGTTTTTTAGCGCACCCTTTATTTTATTGAAAAGAGTTAGCTATCCAATCAGGAGCTGTAAAACTTACCCAACTAGACCAATTTCCTGCAGAATCAATTTTCCATAAAGCCATCGTGCTTCCTTGTGACCAAAGCATATATCCGGTTCCATCAGGACCAACGGAGTAGCTTTTTGGAGTCCAATCAGGAGCTGTAAAACTTACCCAACTAGACCAACTTCCTGCAGAATTAATTTTCCATAAAGCCATCGTGC
>JAVEQZ010000070.1:0-4220 GCA_034007405.1 Candidatus Moraniibacteriota bacterium
GAAATCAGAGACTTGTTAAAAAAGGGTTAAAACCCTTTTTTAAATTAATAATGAATAATTAAGAATTAATAATTAATAACTTTTTTTAATGAGTAATTAATAATTCTATTAAATATTCAGCTGTTATCTTTAGTAGTTTTAATTATAGTAGTCAGTAATTTTTGAATTTCCTCAATCTTTTAAAATTCTCAACCAGTAGTTTGTTTCCCTGGCTTCTTTATAAGCAATACTAAGCTTACTCAAAAAATCTTTTTTTGATTGTCCACCTATTGCTTCTTCAATATTAGCGCCAATAGATGTCCCGCTTCTTAAAATTTGTTTAGCCAAGACGAATTCTTTTTGTTGTTTAATTAGATATTTATATAATCTAACAATTCTAATTGCAAAAATATAACTCTTTTCTTGGATAACATTATCTCTCATTTATATATTCAAAATTGATAATTAAAAAATAATTCTTAATTATTCATTATTAATTCTTGATTAAAAAAGTTCTTAATTACTCAATAACTTGGTTATTGAGCAGGTCTTCGGTGATTCTGTTTTGGCAGGCTTGGCGAAGTTTATTGTCGGTGATTTTTTCACATAACTTAAAATTTTTATCGGCGATGGCTTGGTTTTTGTAACAATAATCTCTCTCCAGATCTTCCAAACTTTCGCAATCTGTATCCGATGAATCCGACATTTCTAAGAGGCCGCAATATTCCTGACAATATTTTTTGTCTTCTTCGTCTTCGAATTGTTCGCAATTGTCTTCGCAGTCTTCGGCCTCGATATCGATAAAGACATCTTCGGGCACTTCTTCAATCGGATTATCGTCCGAGTCGTCGTCGGTATTCGCTTCGCCATCTCCCGTTTCATAGGGGGAATTTTTTTTGTCGGTTGATTTTTCGGACGAGGTTTCTTCGTTGGAATTGAAATAGCGATCACTGACAATCGGATAGATAAAATAAAGCGCTCCGCCGAGAAGGGCCAGATAAACAAAAATCAAAATTTTAGTCTTCATATGTTTTATTCTACGAATTACCTGCCCGCTAATGCTAATTTTCAATTATTGGCTGACAAATAAATTTATCTAACTTAATTTTTTTAGTGTGTTATTATCGTAAGGCGTGGCAGGCGGGCAAACTTTTACGAAATTACGAATAGAAGTCGGGGGTGTTATTAATTTGCAGTAATTATTTGTATTTCTTGATATTATTTATATATTTTCATTAAATCATTATTTTGCAGAGTTAATAAACTTTCTTCAGGGTGATGTTTCTGTAGTAATAATTCAGAATGTAATCCCAATTTTTATCATGATCGTCGGCCAAATCGAGGGCGCCATGGGCAGAAAGTCCCACCATGTGATTACCTTCGTTTTCCAGGGTAGTGGTATCTTTGGCGGGGTGTCTGCCATAGGGATCATCAACCGATTGACACCATGGATAATTGTCCGAACCCCAGCGCTCTTCAAAACTTCTGGTCCGGCCGTCGGTCCAAGAGCTGTAGGGCGTAATGGCAATTTCTTTTCCGTACATCACAATTCGTCCTTGGGTGGCTTGCGCTCCTTCGCGGATACGAGTGTGCCCCTCCTCCCAATCATAGCCGTAATAGAGCTGATTGCCGGGGGTAGCATTAACCCTAAATCCATCACTGGCATACTGGGTGCTAAATTTTAATTTCCAATAGCCATAAGTGCGGAAAGAAGTAGTCATTACTTTATTGTATTCTGACGGTCCCGTACCTGTAATCTCTCCCATACCCCAGACATAGTGTTCCAAAGGAAGGGTGTTGATGACCCAAGTGATTTTAGTGGAGGAGTTATAGCGTAATTTCATCTTGCCACGGTATTGATCAAAGTCGGAGTTGGGTCGATGAGCGTCAAAAATTATAGAAGAATTGTCTCCGTCCAGGGCTTCAAAAAACACTTCCCCGGCGGAAATAATTCCGCTGATAGAGTCATTGTATATTTTCAGGTTGCCGTCGGATTCATAAGTGACGCGGGTAGTGACAGCAGCCGGTACTTGCGCTACTACGGTACCATCCCCGTTTTTGACCAGATAATCTTTGGTGGCTTGGATTTTAAAAGGGGATTCTTTTAGGTCGTCTCGGCTATAGCTCCAAAGTCCGACAGTAATCTCCGGTCCCAAAGGTCCGCCCCCCAAATCGGCTTCACCCAAATCTCCCGTGACAGTATTGCCGGAGAGATAATTTTTGTAGCGAGCATGCCCTTCTTTGTATTCGTTTCCGCCATATCTTTTGTTTTTACTTTTATTGTATTTTTTGTATTTGCCGTATTTGGCGTATTTTTTGAGGGGTTTATATTTGTTTTTATATTTCTTGTATTTATTGTAATCTTCGTAATATCTTTGATTTTTGGTTTCCTTGTATAAATCGTAAGCTTTTTTGGCGGCGATTCTTTGGGTGGAGTTTTCAAAAGCGTATTTTTCTTTGGCCTCTTTGTACTCTTTGTATTTCTTGTATTTTTTGTATTTGAGATATTTTTCGTGTTTTTCGTATAAATCCAAGTCCGCCTCCAGTTCGCCGTTGCTGGTAGTGTCGGCTTCGTCCGCATAAGCCGAGAAAGGAGATATGTTTAAACAAAGAAGCGCAAATAATAAAAGAGGGATTAAAATTGTTTTTGTTTTTTTTATTAGCATTTTGAAAATGGAATTAAAAATCCTTTTAAACCTTCCTTTTCTAAAAAGAAGAGAAGGAAGAAATTTTGTATTAATTTTTATTTATTTTGAATCCTTTGTCGGTGTCTTCGATTTCATAGCCTTTTTCTTTCAGTTTATCTCTTAGGTTGTCGGCTTCTCGGAAATTTTTATTTTTTCGAGCTTCTTCTCGCGCTTGAGCCAGCTTGATGATTTCTGCGGGAATTTTTTCTTCTTGGGTCGATTGGAGTTCAAAACTGAAAATCGAATTTACTTTGTTCCAGAAAGACAGAGCGTTTTTGAAATCAAGCGGAGTTAGTTTGTTTTCGGTTTCAAGTTTGTTGAAATGTCCGACTAAATCATAAATCAAACTAAGCGCCAGCGGAGTATTAAAGTCGTCAGCCATCGCTTCGGTAAATTTTTCTTGATAGTAATCAAAATCAATAGCGGGTGGATTTTCATTTGAGATATTATTTTCAGTTAATTTTACTTCGAGATGATTGACAAATTTGGAAATTTTTTCGAGATTCTTTTGGGCTTGAGAAAGGGATTTTTCGCTATAATCCATCACGCTACGGTAATGAGAGCTGGCAATCCAAAGGCGAATGACAGAGGGATTATATTTTTTGAGCGCATCTTTGATGGTGGTGAAATTTCCCAAAGATTTTCCCATTTTCTTCCCTTCTACATTGACCATATTCCAGAGCACCCAAAAATTAGCCATCTTTTGGTCGGTCAGCGCTTCGCTTTGGGCGATTTCGTTTTCATTGTGAGGAAAGGCGTTTTCGTTTCCTCCGCCGTGAATATCAAAAGTATTTTCGCCCAACAAATCGCAACTCATCACACTGCACTCGATATGCCAGCCGGGATAGCCGACACTCCAAGGACTGTTCCATTTGAGCAGGTGTTCCGGTCGGGCTTTTATCCAGAGAGCGAAATCCAGTGGATTTTTTTTGGCGGTATTGACTTCCACTCGAGCGCCGGCCGAGAGCTCCTCGGTTTTTCGGCCGGACAGTTGTCCGTAGGCGGGAAATTTTTCAACTGAAAAATACACCGAACCTTCGGATTCGTAAGCAAAACCTTTTTCAATCAGTCTTTGGGTAAAATCAATCATTTTGTCGATGTATTTGGTCGGGCGGGGATAGAAAGTGGCCGGCTTAATATTGAGCGCTTGAAAATCTTCTTCACAGGAACGGATATAGTAAGCGGCGATTTCAAGCGGATCAATTTTTTCTTTTTTGGCTTTTTTTTGAATTTTGTCTTCGCCGTTTTCGGCATTGTCCGTCAAATGACCGACATCGGTATAGTTCATAATGTAGCGGACTTCATAGCCGGAATATTCCAAATATTTGCGGATAATATCCATCGAGACATAGCCGCGACCGTGGCCTAAATGACAATGATCATAAACTGTCGGACCGCAAACGTACATCCCGACTTTGCCGGGATTGATCGGTATAAATTCTTCTTTTTGATTGGTGAGTTTGTTGTAAATTTGTAGCATTTGGTAAGTATTAAGTATTATGTATTAGGTATTATGTATCTTAAGAATTTTTTATAAATCTAATTAAGCCATTG
>JAVEQZ010000010.1:0-7290 GCA_034007405.1 Candidatus Moraniibacteriota bacterium
AATGAAATCTGCGGAGGCCCGCATGTGGAGAATACCGGAGATATTAAGGGAAGATTTAAAATTCAAAAGGAGGAAAGCTCCAGCGCCGGAGTGCGAAGGATTAAAGCGGTGATAGAAAGTTGAGAATCTGAGAATTTGGGAATTTAAGAATTTAGGATTTACGATTTGGGAAATAAAGTACAAAAAAATCTTGGCAGTAGTGGATAATTTAATAGAAAAATAATATGGAAATTCAACATAAAAACTTAGCTGGCGGGAGATGGAAGGAATTTTCTTTTTTTGAACAGATGGCCAATATCGGTAGCGAAGTTGAGAGGGCATCAAGATGGAAAGAAAAAAATAATTCGGAATATTCCGTTTTGGCTTTTGAAAGGGCATTGGAACTTTTGGATTTGACAATTGAAGATGATAAAAATAATTCAAGACTTAAGGAGCTGATGCGTTTGCGGGAAACTCTGGCGGATTATTTTTTCTTTGATAATGAATACGGTTCGACCGAAAAAGCTTGGAAAAATTATTTTTACCCTTTTAATTTTGCGGCCAGGATGCATATTTTGAAGCGGTAATAGATTCTGTAATTTTTTCTTCTTATATTTGTGTCTGCTCGACTTTAGTTTTTTTTAAGGATTATTTCGAAATTAATTACCGTGCCGCGGATTGATGATAGCGGATTTTCATTTGACAAATTTTCATCTTTTGTATATTATGGTTTTGCGCTATGTAATAGCACTTTTTTATTAGTGAAATTAATTTTTTATTGTAGTATACCTATCAAAAAAGTGAAAGTTATACTATATAAATGACAAGTAATGCCAACAATCAATCAGCTCAAAAAGAAACCGAGAAAAACCGTTAAGAAGAAATCCAAATCTCCGGCGATGTCTTATGTTTTCAACACTTTGAAAAACAGACCGACCGACTCGCAAGGACCTTTCAAAAGAGGGGTTTGTTTGAGCGTAAAAACCACCACGCCCAAGAAACCGAATTCCGCTTTGCGTAAAATTGCCAGAGTTCGATTGACCAACGGGATGGAAGTTACCGCTTATATTCCCGGTATCGGACATAACTTGCAGGAGCACTCCATCGTGATGATTCGCGGAGGAAGAGTGAAGGATTTGCCGGGTGTGCGATATCATATTGTAAGAGGCGTATTGGATACAGCCGGAGTGGACGGTCGAAACAGAGGGCGAAGTAAGTACGGCGCCAAGAGGCCTAAGAAAACTGAATAATTATAATTTTAAATTTTAAATAAAATCTAAATATATTGACGATTCGTATATTCGTATAATATTCGTAATTCGTAGAGAAAAACATGCCAAGAAGAAAAAGAAAATTCCCAAGTCATTGGAAAGCTGATTCCAGATACGGAAATATTTTACTCGGAAGATTTATCGGTTCAATAATGCAAGACGGAAAAAGAAGCGTAGCGGAAAAAGTAATCTACGAGGCTTTTGATATTATCCATGAAAAAACTCAAAAAGGAGGCTTGAATGTTTTTGAGCAAGCGGTCAAGAATGTTTCTCCCTTATTGGTGGTAAAATCCAAACGAGTGGGTGGAACCAATTATCAGGTTCCGGTTCAAGTTTCCGGAAATAAGAGACAGGCTTTGGCAATGACCTGGATCAAGGAGGCTTGTCAAAAGAAAAAAGGCAAAAGTATGCCTTCCAAATTGGCGGACGAGCTTTTGGAGGCTTCGGAAAAAACCGGTGTGGCGATGAAGAAAAAGGAAGATGTCCACAAAATGGCCGAATCCAACCGAGCTTTTGCGCATTTCGCGTAATCTCTACGAAATTGAGAAGTTTGGAATTTAAGAATCTAAAGATATTAAGGTTCAAAAAAATGATAAAATAAAGTTGCAACTTCTTTTTTTGAGAGTAACTTTATTTTTTTATTATAAATTAAAGAATTTAAAATTCATTTGAAATTTAAAATTCAAAATTAAAAAATTATTTATCAAAAAAATGGACATCAAAAATTTAAGAAATATCGGAATCATCGCTCATATTGACGGAGGTAAAACCACCACCACCGAGCGCATCTTGTTTTATACCGGTATCACCCACAAGATTGGTGAAACTCACGAAGGAGAGGCCACCATGGATTGGATGGAGCAGGAGCGAGAGCGAGGGATAACCATTACCAGTGCCGCCACCACTTGTTTTTGGAAAGAACATCAAATAAATATCATCGATACTCCCGGACATGTGGATTTTACCGTTGAAGTGGAACGCTCTTTAAGGGTCTTGGACGGAGCGGTGGTTATTTTTGACGGTAAAGAAGGGGTGGAGCCTCAATCTGAAACGGTTTGGCGCCAAGCGGACAGATACGGAGTGCCGAGAATGTGTTTTATTAATAAGATTGATAAAGAGGGCGCCGATTTTGAAAAAGCTCTCAAATCCATTCATAACCGACTTAGTCCAAAAGCGGTGGCAATTCAAATTCCAATCGGAGAAAGAAATGATTTTTCGGGGATTGTGGATTTAATTAGGATGAAGGCTTATGAATTTGAAGGAGTAATGGGTGAAAATGTGGTGGAAAAGGAAATCCCGGCCGAGTTATTGGAAAAGGCTCAATTCCAGAGAGATATCTTGGTTGAAAAAATTTCCGAAACTGATGATGAGCTGACAATAAAATTTTTGGAAGGCGAGGAAATAACTCAAGAAGAATTGAAAAAAGCTTTGCGTCAAGCAGTGATTGATGTTAAATTGATTCCGGTTATGACCGGTACGGCTTTGAGAAATAAAGGAGTGCAATTGGTTTTGGATGCGGTAGTTGAATACCTTCCTTCTCCGGTTGATCTTCCTCCCGTTAAAGCCGAAGATGTCAAAACCGGAGAGGAAATCGGAATCAATCCTTCCGAAAGTGAGCCCTTTGCCGCTTTGGCTTTCAAAGTGGCCACCGATCCGTTTGTGGGTCAGGTGACTTTTTTCAGAATTTATGCCGGTTCGCTTAAATCCGGTTCTTATGTTTACAATTCTTCAAAAGGTGAAAAGGAAAGAATTAGCCGAATTTTGAGAATGCATGCCAATCATCGCGAAGAGATTGACTTTTTGGGAGTGGGCGAAATCGGCGCGCTGGTAGGACTCAAAAATACCACCACCGGAGATACTCTTTGCGATATGGATAAAAAAGTTATTTTGGAAAAAATGGTTTTTCCGGAACCGGTAATCGATATTGCGATTGAACCCAAGACCAAAGCCGATCAGGAAAGGATGGGGATTGCGCTTAAAAAATTGTCTGAAGAAGATCCTACTTTCAGAGTTCGAACCGATGAAGAAACCGGACAAACCATTATTTCCGGAATGGGTGAATTGCATTTAGATGTTTTGGTGGATAGAATGAAAAGGGAATTTAAGGTAGAAGCCAATGTTGGAAAACCGCAAGTGGCTTATCGAGAAACAATCAAGGGAAAGTCGGAGGCCGAAGGAAAATATATCAAACAATCCGGCGGTCGCGGTCAATATGGACATTGTTGGATTCGTTTGGAACCCTTGGTTAAAGTAGAAGAGACCGAAGAGGAAAAGGAAGAGGAAAGAAAATCGGGTAAGAAAAAAGAAGATGCTATCTTTGAGTTTGCTAATGAAATTAAAGGGGGAGCAATTCCGCAAGAATATATTCCTCATGTGGAAAAAGGAATAAAAGAAGCGATGGGTAACGGAATTTTGGCCGGCTTTCCGATGGTGGATGTTAAGGCGACTTTGTATGATGGAACTTATCACGATGTGGACTCTTCGGAGGCGGCTTTCAAAGTGGCCGGTTCGATGGCTTTTAAGGCGGCCGCCAAATTGGCACAGCCTGTCTTGCTTGAGCCGATAATGAAGGTAGTAATTTCCGTTCCCGAGCAGTATATGGGAGACGTGGTGGGAGATATTAATTCTCGCCGAGGAATTATCAAGGAGATTAACGACAAAGGAGAGGGAACAGCGATTATCAAAGAAATCGAAACGGAAGTGCCATTGTCTTCAATGTTCGGTTACACTACACAGCTTCGCAGTATGACTCAGGGAAGAGCTTCTTCGGTAATGGAATTTGCCAAATATGCGGAAGTGCCAACCAACGTGGCTCAGGAGTTGGTAGGCGGAGGAGCAAAGAAATAGTAAAATATTTTCCAAAAATCCCGGCGGAATCTGCCGGGATTTTTTTTGTTTGACAATCGCTCTTGATTTTTATATGCTTAAGCGGGAATTTGAGGCAAGTTCTTTTTTGTTTTCACTTGAAAGAGGAAATGTTATTATGAAAAAAGTTGAGGGTTTTAAATATTGCGAGTTTGTTTATTTGGGAATAAATAAAGTTAGAATATTGAAGTGGTACTTTATCAATATTTTAACTTTTAACTATTGGTTGATCATAGTTATCACGCCGGCGGCCGGTAAGGATGGCGGTAAACATATTGATATTTATAATCTGAGGCGGAGGATTGAGAAGGGGAGACTTTTAAATAAATTGAAGGAAAACAATAGGGGTGAGGAAATTTACCTATTTGCCTTTTTTAATCTTGTGGGGTTAGTGGCTTTCTTTTTTCACTTAAGAAAGAGGGGTGTTGCCGGGTCAACACCCCTTCTTAAAAAATCAATTGCTAATTGTTTTTTTGAGCCAATAAGTTTTCAAAACTCGGCATTCTCCGACTATTGACAAAAAAAAATAAAATGATATCATTGATTAAGTAATACCAGACAAAGCAAAATCTGTTTTTGTGTTGCATAGTTTTTTATAAATTTTTTAAAATTTAAAAAATAATTAATTAATAAAATATAAAAAATGTGAGAGTGGTTTTTCTCTCGCAAAACAAATTTATATGGCAGAAAAATTTGAAAGAACCAAACCCCATGTTAACGTGGGAACAATCGGCCATGTTGATCATGGTAAGACTACTTTGACCGCCGCCATTCTTCATGTTTTGAGTTTGAAAGGTTTGGCTAAGAAGAGGGATGTATCCGATATTGATAAGGCTCCCGAGGAACGAGAGCGCGGAATTACTATTGCAACCGCTCACTGTGAATATGAGTCGGAAAAAAGACATTATGCTCACGTGGACTGCCCCGGACATGCCGATTATATCAAAAATATGATTACCGGAGCTGCTCAGATGGACGGTGCCATTTTGGTGGTTAGCGCCACTGACGGTCCGATGCCTCAAACCAGAGAGCACATTCTTTTGGCCAAGCAAGTGGGTGTTCCAAGTATTGTTGTTTTTGTAAACAAAGTTGATATGGTGGATGATCCCGAATTAATTGACTTGGTAGAAGAGGAGATAAGAGAGCTTCTTTCCAAATATGAATTTGACGGAGATAACGCTTCTATCATTCGCGGATCGGCGATTCAGGCCTTAAGTACTACTACTGCTGAAGATGAGACTGCTAAGCCTATTTGGGATTTGATGGCCGCTTTGGATGAAAAAATTCCTGAACCGGTTAGAGACACCGAAAAGCCTTTCTTGATGCCGATCGAAGATATCTTCTCAATTGAAGGAAGAGGAACAGTAGTAACCGGAAGAATTGAAAGAGGGACTGTTTCTGTCGGAAGCGAAGTTGAAATAATCGGTCTTCGCGATACTCAAAAAACAACCGTTACCGGAATTGAGATGTTTAATAAGCAACTTGATAAAGGTACCGCTGGAGATAATGCCGGAGTTTTGCTAAGAGGAACTAAAAAAGAAGATGTGGAGAGAGGGCAAGTTTTGGCCGCTCCCGGATCAATCACCCCGCACAGTGAATTTGAAGGAGAAATTTATGTTCTAACTAAAGAAGAAGGTGGTAGGCACACTCCTTTCTTTAAGGGATATAAACCTCAATTCTATATCCGAACCACCGATGTTACCGGAGAAGTTGAACTTCCGGAAGGAACAGAGATGGTTATGCCCGGAGATACTGTTAGCCTAAAGATTAAATTATCATCCAATGTAGCAATGGAAGAAGGAATGAGATTTGCAATTCGTGAAGGAGGTAGAACCGTTGGTGCCGGTATCGCAACAAAAATTATCAAATAATTTTGAGTGAACTTCACCCTGTTGCTTGCGAGTGACAGGGGAATAGTTCTCTTAAAAAGAAGAGAATAAATTATTAATAGTGTAGAATTTATTACTACGATGAACAAAAAAGACGAAGTACAATCCAGAGTGAGGATCAAGATTAAGGCCTATGATAATAAGGTAATTGATCAATCGGCCAAGAAGATTATTGAAACAGCTCTTAGATCGGGAGCTCAGATTGCCGGTCCGGTACCTTTGCCGACCGAGATTCATAAGGTGACAGTAAATAAATCTACTTTTGTCCACAAAGATGCTCGTGATCAATATGAGATGAGAGTGCATAAGCGCTTGATAGATATTATGGATCCGAAATCCAAGACAATTGATGATTTGACAAATTTGGATTTGCCGGCCGGAGTGGATATCGAAGTTAAAATGATGTAAAAAATTTGACACAAATTCATTTATCGGCTTATAATGTATTTGTTTGCTGATAAATGAATTTGTGGCAATATTTAAAATACAACTAGTTAAAGTCCGCCTTGGGCGGAAACTCAACTAGCCAGAAAATTTAAAAACTTATTTTTAGTTTTTACTGGCTCGGGAAGTCCAGTTTTTTGTTTGCTAAAATGATTTTTAAGAATTTTTAATTAAACCAAGATGGCTAAGTTTATATTAGGAAAAAAGATTGGGATGACAACTGTTTATGATCAAGAGAAAGGTGCTCTGAATATCACTCTTTTGGAATGTTTGCCCAATAAAATAGAAAGATTTAAGGATAAAGAAAAAGACGGGTATGATGCTGTTTGCTTGAGTTTGGAAGGTAAAAAGAAAAAATCGACTTTAAAAGAATTTCGAATAACCGAAGCTGAAAAGACTTCTTTTGAAGCGGGCAAGGAAATTACGGTGGATATTTTTGAATTGAATGATAAAGTTCAAGTTTCAGGAAAAACGAAAGCTAAGGGTTATCAAGGAGTGGTCAAAAGACATGGTTTCGCCGGAGCGCCGGCTTCTCACGGTCATCGTCATGATCATCGAGCTCCCGGTTCAATCGGATCGGCTTTTCCGGAGCATGTTTTAAAGGGTAAAAAGATGGCCGGTCGCATGGGTGGAGAAAATTTTACTGTCAAAAATTTGCGCGTAGCTTTGGTGGATAAAGATAAAAACCTTTTGGGCCTAAGGGGAGCTGTGCCGGGAGTGGTGGGTCGCTTGGTTCAAGTGACGATCAAATAGTATTTTAAAGCATTATTTATTCTGATATTAAAAAAGATGAAAACTATAGTATACAATTTGGAAGGCAAAAAAGTTAAAGATTTGGAACT
>JAVEQZ010000010.1:7390-20163 GCA_034007405.1 Candidatus Moraniibacteriota bacterium
GTCAAAAGTTCGGCGGTTGTTGAAGATGATAAAAAATCCGTCGCTCCAGCGGTTGTCACTCAAGAGGGGGCCGGTTTAGCTTATAAATTTATTGTTAAGCCTTGGATTACCGAGAAGACACAGGAACTGATGACAACCGATAAATATGTTTTTCGTTTGAGAGCCAAGACCACCAAAAGAGAAGCTAAAGTTGCAATCGAGAAATTGTATAATGTCAAAGTGATTGGGGTCAATATTGTCAATATTCCTTCAAAAAAAAGAAGATTTGGTCGTTATACCGGAATGAAATCGGCGGTTAGGAAGGCGATTGTGACACTCAAAAAGGGAGATAAGATTGAAATTTTTGAGTAGTTTTGAAATAATTATAATTTTTTAGGAATAAATATAATTTTAATATTATAAATAGGAAATTTACTGGTTACCGTTTATCGGTTACCAGTTACCAGAAAATATGTCAAGAAGTTTAAAGAAAGGTCCATATATAGACGAAAGATTATTGGATAAAATTAAGAACAAGAGAGCCGGAGATAAAGAAATTATTAAGACTTGGTCCAGATCCGCTACAATTGTTCCGGAAATGGTGGGTTTTACTTTCGGGGTTTATAACGGCAGGAAGTTTATCAATGTTTATGTAGTTGAGGAAATGGTGGGACACAAATTGGGAGAGTTTTCTTTTACGCGAACTTTCTTTAAACACGGAGGAAAGATTCAGAAAGATTTGGAACAAGCGGCTAAGCA
The DNA here is from genome assembly GCA_034007405.1 of Candidatus Moraniibacteriota bacterium. Taxonomy (GTDB): domain Bacteria; phylum Patescibacteriota; class Minisyncoccia; order Moranbacterales; family UBA9337; genus UBA9337. The sequence goes on from JAVEQZ010000010.1 coordinate 8,129, forward strand.
AAAAGAAATGGATGCTGCCAAAGCCGCCAAGAAAAACTAGATTTTTTAACCAAAGTTTATTAGATTTATTTTATGAAAGTTAAAGCAAAATTAAAGAATATTAGAATATCCCCGAGAAAAGTCAGGCTTACCGCTGACATTATTAGAAATTGCGATATTGCGGAAGCTGTTTTCAGATTGGATAATACGGTAAAAAAATCCAACGAACCGGTCAAGAAGATGCTTTTGAGCGCTGTGGCCAATGCGGAAAATAATTTCAATTTGGATAGAGAATCTTTGGTTATCAGAGATATTCAAGTGGGCGAGGGAATAACCCTAAAAAGATGGATGCCTCGCGCTTACGGTAGAGCTTCAAGTATTCTTAAGAGGAGTTCGCATATCTATATAACCCTGGAGGGCAAAGAGAGTGCCAAGAAAGCGGTTACCAAAAAGGCCAAGAAAACTGAAAAAGAAGAAGTTGTAAAAACTGAAGGAAGCGAGCCAACGGTTGAAAAGGTGGCTGAAAAGAAAAAAGACATACTGAAATCCAATAAGAGTCATTTCCAAGTTGAAGCCAAAAAGAAGGAAAGTCGAGAGAAAGGTTGGGCTAAAACCATGTTTAAAAGAAAGTCTGCTTAATTATAGATAATTTTTAGATAAATAAGATGTCAATCAAAGTTTACAAAAGAAATAACGCCGGTCGAAGGAATATGTCCGTTATTAAGCCGGAGGGTGTTACCAATAAGAAGCCGGAAAAGGCTTTGCTTACCTCTTTGAATAAGAGCGCGGGGAGAGCCGGTGGAAAAATCTCTGTTCGTCATCGAGGAGGGGGTCATAAGCGCAGATATCGAATCATAGATTTTAAGCAAGATAAATTGGGCATTGTCGGAAAAGTGACCGCTATTGAAAAAGATCCCAATCGTTCCGCTTTATTAGCCTTGGTTGTTTATGCGGACGGAGAAAAGAGATATATTTTGGCTTCCGAGGGAATGGAAGTGGGCAAAACTATCATCGCTGATAAAGTAGCCTCTTTTGATAAAGGTAATAGGATGCAATTGAAAAATATCCCGGTGGGAACAGCGCTATGCAATGTTGAATTAACTATCGGCAAGGGCGGTCAACTGGCCAGAAGTGCCGGTTCCAGTGTTTTGTTGATGGGTTTGGATGGCAATAAAGCTCAATTAAAGATGGCTTCGGGAGAAATTAGATTGATAAATAGCGATTGCTTCGCCACTATCGGCCAGGTCAGTAATTTTGAGCATGGAGTGGAAAAAATAGGTAAGGCTGGTAGAAAAAGATGGTTGGGATTTCGTCCGACTGTCAGAGGAAGTGCTATGAATCCGGTGGATCATCCGCATGGAGGTGGAGAAGGTCGTCAGGGAGTCGGCTTGAAATATCCCAAAACTCCTTGGGGAAAGATCGCTCTCGGCAAAAAAACCCGTAATAAGAAGAAATATAGTAATAAGTTTATTGTCAAGAGAAGAACCAAAAAATAAGTAGTTCCTACGAAGTACGAGTTTGTACAAAGAAGGGTTCAAAAATAATTTTTAATTTTAAGAAAAGAGTTTGAATAATTAATTGCAATTTATAAAGATATTTTAGTATAAATTGGTAATTTTCAGAGAATAATATGGGACAAAAAGTTAATCCAAAGGGCTTCAGAATAGGTATCACCACCACTTGGCGTTCAAGATGGTTTGGCGGTAAAAATTGTGCCAGAAATCTTAAAGAAGATGTTAAGCTTAGAACTTTCATTATGAAAAAATGGAAACAAGCTTCCATTTCGGATGTTGAAATAGAGAGATCCGATAATGATATTAAGATTATTATTTTAACTTCTCGTCCCGGAGTTTTGATTGGTAGAGGAGGTTTGGGAATAGAAGACATCAACAAGGCGGTAAAGAAAAATTTCTTTTCCGGTAGCCGAGTGGTGATAAAAATTGATATAAAAGAAGTTAAAGATTTCGAATCCAACGCTTCTATTGTAGCTCAGCAGGTGGCGGAACAATTGGAGAAGAGAATCCCTTTCCGACGCGTTTTGAAAACAACCTTGGATCAAGCAGATAAAAATAAGATTGTCAAGGGAATAAAGGTGGAAATCTCGGGAAGATTGGGCGGAGCGGAAATGTCCAGAAAGGAATGGTTGTCCAGGGGCACTATCCCGCTTCAGACTTTGCGTGCCGATATTGATTTTGCCAGAGCCACCGCCACCACCACTTATGGAGCTATCGGAGTGAAGGTTTGGATTTATAAAGGAGAAATTTTTGAAGAAAAGAGCAATTAGAATTTTAGATAATATTTATTGATTTAAGAAAAATATATGTTGTTAATGCCGAGAAAAGTTAAACATCGAAAAGTTCACCGCGGTGGTCCGATTAAAGGCAAAACCACGCGGGGAAGTCGCGTGAGTTTCGGAGCTTTCGGTCTGAAGGCGATGGAAGGCGGACTTATTTCCGCTAGACAAATCGAATCCGCCAGACGGGCGATGACCAGACACATTCAAAGAGGTGGAAAAATATGGATTAGAATTTTTTCCGATAAGCCGATGACCAAGAAGGGCGATGAAGTACCGATGGGAAAAGGAAAGGGTTCGGTGGACCATTATGTAGCCAAGATTAGGCCCGGCAAAATAATGTTTGAGATGGACGGAGTTTCCAGGGAATTGGCCAAAAAAGCTATGCAATTAGCCTCTCACAAATTGAGTGTCAAAACAAAATTTGTGGAGAAAGATTAATTAGTTTGGTAAATGATTAACTATTGAAATCGGTGAGCTAAATTTAGATAAATATTATGAAAGCCCAAGAATTAAGAGATAAAAATATCAATGAATTAAATAAGATTCTGGAGGAGAAGATAAATCAAGTTCAGAGCACAGGCTTTGACGTTTCCGTTAAGCAGGCCAAAAACCATCGCGAGCTGAGAAATACCAAGAGAGATATTGCCAGAATTTTAACCGTAATAAGAGAGAAAAATAATATATAATATATGACAGAGAAAAAATTAGAAAAAATTAAAAAGACGATAACGGGCGTGGTGGTTAGCGATAAGATGGATAAAACCATTGTAGTGGCGGTCGAGAGCTTCAAAACTCATCCCAAATATCTCAAGAAATATCGTTCTACCAAGAAATATCATGTACATGATGAGAATAATAAATACAAGGAAGGAGATAAGGTGGAATTTTTCAGCATCAAACCGATTAGTAAGAAGAAGACATTTCAAGTTTTATAAGTCCCTACGAAGTAATAATTTTTACGAATGTACGAAAGGTGCTCGGGAAATATTTAAAAAATAGTATTAAAGATAGAATTTCAATAAATAATTACAACTCATACAAAATATTCGTAATTTCGTATAAGCTCGCCTGCCTGCCGGTAGGCAGGTAATCTGAAGAATTAAATATATGATACAATCAGAATCAAAATTGAAAGTGGCTGACAACACCGGAGCAAAAGTAATCGAATGCTTCAAGGTTTTGGGCGGATCTCGTAGACGCTATGCTTACATCGGAGATGTGATTGTGGCTTCAGTCAAATCGGCGGAGCCTAGGGGGATGGTTAAGAAAGGTGACAAGGTTAAGGCGGTAATCGTAAGACAGAGGAAGAGTCTAAAAAGAAAAGACGGTTCTTATATCCGCTTTGATCAAAATGCCGCTGTTATTGTAGATGGTATGGAGCCGAAGGGGAGTAGAATTTTCGGACCGGTCGCTCGAGAAGTCAAAGAGAGAGGGTTTAATAAAATAGCTTCTTTGGCGCCGGAAGTATTGTAAGCAAATAAGTGATCAGGATAGAATTTCAATAAATAATTTCGATTTATACAAAATTAGAAGTTTCGTATAGATTGGTAATTTGTAGAGAATAACATGAGAATTAAGAAAAATGACAAAGTAAAGGTAATTGCCGGGAAAGATGCGGGAAAAGTCGGCAAGGTTTTGGAAGTTTTGAAAGCCAAGGATAAAGTTTTGGTGGAAGGCGTAAATATGATGAAAAAACACACTCGTCCCAAAAAGGAAGGAGAAAAGGGGCAGAGAGTGGAAATCGCCGTTCCGATCGATGTTTCCAATGTCATGCTAATTTGTCCTTCTTGTAAAAAGGAAACTCGCGTGGGTTACAAAATAGAAGCTGATAAAAAGTATCGAGTTTGCAAAAAATGTCAAAAAAATATCTAATTTAAAATTCTGAAATTAAGATTTCTAATCAAGCAATGTTATGAAAATGGTTAAAGCTAAAAGTAAATATAAGGAAATAGCCGTTCCCAAGTTAAAAGAGGCTTTCGGGTACAAAAATTCTATGGCTATTCCCGGTTTGAAAAAATTGACGGTGAATGTCGGTATTGGAAAGCTTGGCAAGGAAAAAGAAAAGATAAACGAAATAGTTGATTCTTTGCGGGCTATTACCGGACAAAATCCTTTGATGACCAAGGCTAAGAAATCTATTGCGGGATTTAAAGTTAGAGAAGGCTCGGAAGTAGGCGTTAAAGTGACTTTACGAGGAAGTAGGATGTGGGATTTTATCGATAGATTGAATAATGTGGCTTATCCCAGAACCAGGGATTTTCAAGGATTAAAAATCAGCAGTGTCAGCAAAGAGGGGGATCTTAATTTGGGCATCAAGGAACACATTGTTTTTCCGGAGATTTCCGCCGAGGACGCAAGATTTATTTTCGGTTTGCAGATAAATATTACTACCACCGCCAAGACAAATGAAGAAGGGGAAGTTTTATTTAGAGCATTGGGATTTCCTTTGCAAGAAAAGAAATAATCAATTAAAAATAATTTTGGTCTAATCCAGATAAGTTAAAATATTATGGCAAAAAAATCAGTTATTGCTAAATCTCAAAAAACACCCAAGTTTTCCACTCGGGAAGTGCGTCGTTGTTGGAGATGCGGAAGAAAACGCGGTTATATGAGAAAATTTGAGATTTGCCGAATCTGTTTCCGTGAATTGGCGAGTAGCGGAGAAATTCCCGGAGTGAGAAAGAGCAGTTGGTAAGATAAATTTAATAGGAATTTAGATATAATTTTTTGAATTAAATTAAAATTAAACGAAGAATATGTTAGATCCAATCAGTGAAATGTTAACTAGAATAAGGAATGCCCAGATGGCAGGTCACAGCGAGGTTGTTTTTTCCAGTTCAAAACTGAAAAAGGCGATTGCCGAAGTTTTGCTCAAAAGCGGATTTGTAGAATCGGTGGAAGAAATATCCGATGATAAATTTAAAATGATCAAGGTCGGTTTGAAATATAAACGTAAAGAAGGGGTGCGCGGTGATGTTCCTGCAATTCGATCCATCAAGCTTATCAGCAAGCAGGGTCAGCGGATTTATGTCGGACGGGATGATATCCGAAGAGTCAAAAACGGATCCGGTATAGCTATTTTGTCTACTTCTCGGGGGGTTGTGAATGGAGAAGAGGCACGAAAAAACGGAGTGGGCGGAGAGTTAATTTGTGAAGTTTGGTAGAAACAATTAATACGATAACAATCAAGCATATTAACATAATAATTTAAAAATTTTTTTAAGCTGAAATGCTGAAAAGTTAAAATGCTAAAAATTTATGTCAAGAATAGGTAAAAAACCAGTTGAAATTCCGCAAGGAGTAGTAATTGAGCTGAAAGATGATAAGATTACGGTTTCCGGCGCCAAGGGTAAATTGGAATTGGCTCTTGTGAGGGATGTTGCAGTCTCAGTCAAAGACAACGCTGTAAACGTCGAAAAGGCTAATAATAGTAAAAAAGCTCGTGCTATGTGGGGAACTACCAATCGCTTAATCGGAAATATGATTGAGGGTGTTTCAAATGGTTTTTCAAAAACTCTGGAACTTAACGGAGTGGGATTTAGAATGGAAATGATGGGCAAGAAATTGAAGTTGGCTTTGGGATTCTCTCATCCGGTAGAAGTTGAAATTCCCGAAGGATTGGAAGCTAAGGTGGAAAACAACACTCTGACGATCGGAGGGATTGACAAACAAAAAGTCGGACAATTTGCCGCCGAGATTAGAGGATTGAAGCCGGTAGAGCCTTATAAAGGAAAAGGATTTAAATATGCGGGTGAAGTTGTAAGAAGGAAGGAAGGCAAGAAGGCCACATCTTAAAAAATAGAAATATTTAGCTTTAAATTAAAATACGATTATGATTAGTAAAAATAATAAAAGACTGCACAGAAAAAGGAGGATAAGGGCAAAAATTTCCGGTTCCGCTGTTTGTCCGCGCCTTTCGGTTTATCGAAGTTTGACAAATATTTATCTCCAACTGATCGATGATGAAAAAGGGAATACTTTAGCCTCGGTCAGTACCTCAAAATTAAAGGCAAAGCCTAATATGGAAGGGGCTAAAAAAGTCGGCAAGGAGATGGTAAAAAAATGTCAAGCGCTAAAGATTGAACAGATTGTTTTTGATCGCGGAGGTTACAAATACCATGGTCGGGTAAAGGCATTGGCTGAGGAAATGAGAAAAGAAGGTCTTAAGTTTTAATAATATTTTTTGGGATTAAAAAATTATGGAAGATAATAAAGGGAATAAATCTAAGCGGTTTAAAAATGATAAAAAGAAGAGAGAAAAGCCGGAATTTGATCAAAAACTTTTGGATTTGGCCAGAGTGACCAGAGTGGTAAAGGGCGGTCGTCGCTTCAGTTTTAGAGCTACGATGGTAATTGGTGACAAAAAAGGTCGGGTCGGAGTAGGAGTCGGCAAGGGTTCGGATGTTTCCAATGCAATCGGTAAAGCTGTTAATGATGCAAAAAAAAGCTTGATCAATATCGATATTAGCAAAGGAACTATTCCTTATGAAATGGAAATAAAGATGGGAAGCGCCAAGATTATGCTTAAGCCTGCCAAAGAGGGGCGAGGAATCGTAGCCGGAGGAGCGGTACGAGCAGTGGTTGATTTGGTGGGAATAAGAGATGTTGTTTCCAAGTCTTTGGGGACATCCAATAAATTGAATGTGGCTCGTGCAACCCTTGGAGCTTTGAAGGAATTTGAGATAAAAGCTTAAATATAAGAAATAATTTTAAAGTTATGCAGATACATGAATTAAAAGTTAAAGCCAAAAAGACCAAAAAGAGAATCGGCCGAGGCGGAAAAAGAGGGACTTATTCCGGCAAAGGAAATAAGGGTCAAAAAGCGCGCTCAGGCGGAAACGTCGATCCTTTATTTCAGGGAGGAAGTACTTCCTTAATGAAGAGATTGAAGAAGACTCGCGGTTTTAAAGCGGTTAATCCCAAAAAAAATATTCTAAAATTGTCTCAAATTGAAAAATTTTTTCAGGATGGCGAAGAAATAAATGTTGCCTCATTGGTGGAAAAGAAAATTTTTAGAAAGAGCGAGTTGAAAAACGGAGTAAAGATTTTGGCGGTTGGCGAGTTGAAAAAGAAAGTTACCGTAGGAAAGGATATTTTGGTTTCCGAATCGGCTGCAGAAGCAATCAAAAGAGCCGGTGGAAAAGTAACAGAAGTGGAAAAAAGCCCGAAAAAAGAAGCTGACAAGAAATAAAATTTCTGAAAATAAAAAACACCCCCCTTTTAAAAAATGGGGTGTTTTTTATTTTGAAAAGAGAATCTATTTTTCGGGACTTGACAGATTTTTGATTTGTATTATATTTAAGGCAGAAACAAAACTCTTTTAAAAAAGAAACAAAAACAAAAATAAAAAAGAGAGAAGAATGGAGGGACTATGAATTTTATTTAATCGGTCAATGACCGAGGGAAGATTGTCGATACCATAATTTATCAGACAAAAGGCCGCGCACAAAATCGACAACCGCAGTTTCCCAAAATTTCAAGGCCTCCTTGCAGGTAGATTATCCCTCGTTTGCACTGACTGCAAGCCCTCAAATCGAGAGGTTTAGCTTCAGTGGGCAACCATTGAGAGGATATCTACCTGGGGACACGCGCGTTTTGCACAACGATGTAGACGCGTTTTTCATTGTTTTTTTATTTCTCAATCAACTCGAAATGTTTCAGGGTCGGGATGATATTGGGCGCTAAATCTTCTTTCCCTAAATCTGTTATGTTAATCCATTTCCATTTTTTGATATCATTACCGGGGTTTATCTCTCCGATTCTTTTGGCCAAAAAGTGGACCAAAATAACATCAATGTCTCCTTCGGGAGATTTTTTTGTTGTATGGAGCAGTAAGGGTTGAGGGTTTAAAATCTCGATTCCGATTCCCATTTCCTCGCGAGCTTCGCGCTTGGCCGCTTCAATTAAATTGTCATCAAAATCTTCAATTCTTCCGCCACAGAATTTCCAAAAATCGGTGTCACCGTGTTGATTGAGTAATACTTTGTTATCCTCGACGATAACCGGCCCGGAGGCGATGATTATTTTTTGCATAGGTTGGATATTAATTATTATTTAGTGGATGAATTAAAAAGTTAGCGAATTTGGGAATTTAATTTTCAATAATTAAAAAATAAATGAAAATTGTAAATTGGAAATTTTTTCTTAATATATATTTTAACACAAGTTAACTTAAACTGAATAATTCACTTAGCTCGCCTCATATTAACTTTGGAGAATGGAGTTGATGTGATTGGATAATTTGTAAAATTTTCTTCAGATTGCTACGAATAATTTAAATACCTGCCTGCACTCCGTCGGCCATAGCCTTTGGTGGCGCACGACCGGCAGGCAGGCAAATTATTCTCGCAATAACAGTTTTTAATTTGGCTATTTGAAAATTAAAAATTGAATCAAGATTTAAAATTATAAATTTAAAATTTTATAACTTTTCAAACTTTATAAACTCTTCAAATTTTTCACCATATATGTATCTTTCAATCTATATCCGTTTTTTCGATAATAATTGCGCACACCCACGCCGGAGATGACAGTTATTTTCTTGAGACCAAATTCTTCTCTGGCGATTTTTTCAGCTTCTAGTAAGAGTTTTTTGCCTAGGCCAATATGCTGAGGGCTTCTTTTATTTTTTTCTTTTAAGTTGATAAGTTTTCCAAAAGTATGAAGTTCGCGAATGAGGGCGGAATTTTTAAGAACGGGGATGGGATGGTTTTTGTTGTTATTCCGGGGAATTCTTAGGCGCAACATCGAGTAAAGTTTTTTTTTATCTGGTGAAACATATTGCAAAAATATTTCTTTTCCTCCCGAAGCGTTGTAGTTTATTCTGTCTAAAACTATTTTATCGTTTGATTTGTATTCGCCCTTAATTTCCCTGCAACGGATACACTGACAGTGGGTTTCTCTTTCGATAATTTGGCGAAGATTTGAAATTTTCGGTCCGGCTTCGATAGAAGGAAGCGGAACATCGCGAATTAATCTTTGGATGCGGTTATAAGGGGGGATAATTTCATTTTTTATTTTGATTATCAGTTCTTCAAATTTTTTATCGGAGAGGGCTTTGTAGCGTCCCTTCTTCCAAATTTTATAAAGTTCCGAGTTTTTTGTCACCACAGTTGGATAAATCTTGAGCATATCCGGCTGAAAATCGGGATTATTAAATAATTCTTCAAACATTTGATAATCTCTTTTTATGCTGGAACCCAATAATCCCGGCATCATATGGTAATTAATTTTAAAACCGGCATCTTTGAGAAGTCCAGTGGCACGGATAGTTTCCTTCATTAGGTGGCCTCGGTTATTTCTTATCAATACATCGTCAAAAACCGATTGCACTCCCAACTCCACTCGGGTGCATCCCAATTTTCTGAAGTTAATAATTTCTTTTTCGTCGATATAATCCGGGCGAGTTTCCAGAGTTAGTCCCACAATCCGACATTTAGCGGTTTCATTTTTTTTCTGTTCTGTTTTTAAATTTTCCTCCGGAGACTTTATAAACTTTATAACTTTATGAACTTTATAACTTTTTCCATAATCATTAGTCGCTTGGAAACAATCCAGAATAAATTTTTTTTGGTATGTTTTGGGGAAATAAGAAAAAGTTCCCCCCATCACAATCAATTCTATTTTTTCGATGGAGTGGCCGTTTAGTTCTAAAGCTCTCAATCGGCTCTGCACCTGATTGTAGGCGTCAAATTTATTCATAATGGCGCGCATTACCGCCGGTTCGTTGGAAAGATAGCTTTTGGGCATATTTTTTTCGGTCGGACAAAAAATACATTTGCCGGGGCAACTGGACGGTTTGGTTAAGACAGCCACTACCGCCACGCCGGACTGGGTTCTGATAGCTCGAGAAAGCATACTTTTTTCCAAATTCAAATTGCGTTGAATTTTTTTATTTCTCAACAGTTCCTCATAAATCTCTCGCAAATCGGCATTGGTGGGTTGGGGAATCTTATTTTCTCCGCAAAAGCCTTTTTTAAATGACAAAAATTTGGCCGGATTTTTGAAATGAATTTTTTCGGCCCGGAGGATAAGTTCTAAGTAATTTTTTCTGTAATTATTATTCATTTTCGAGCTCTTAACAAAGTTATTGTCTTTTGTTATATTAGTATGATATCTTAAAAATAGCAATTAAAAGCGGTTTAATGGTATCGAATTTTACGAATCTCTATTTTTATGATTTTTTGGAATAATTTTATTTTTGATTAAAGTTTATGAAAAGCGGTCTAATTAAAAAAATCTTATCCGAGACTGAGATTGGTTACGATATGGTTGCAGATAAGTTTTCTCAAACCAGGAGTAGATTTTGGAAAGAATTGGGCTTTATTGGCAGATTTGCCAAGGAGGGGGATAGAGTCTTGGATTTTGGTTGCGGAAACGGACGTTTGTTGGAGATTTTGAGAGATAAGAATATCGATTATGTCGGGGCGGATGTTTCCGCCAGATTGATTGATCAGGCGCAAAAAAAATACAAACAAGAAAAGGGTTTTTGCCGGATTAACTTTTTGAAAATAGATAACGATTTTAAATATTTGCCTTTTCAAAAGGGGTGCTTCGGGGTTGTTTACAGTATTGCCGTTTTTCATCATATTCCTGATGCTCAAAAAAGGCTTGCAATGGCCAAGGAACTCTATCGCTTAGTGGAGCAAGGCGGATATGTGGTGGTAACGGTTTGGAATTTGTGGAGTTCCGGACACAAAAAAAATTATCGGAAGTTGATCTTTAAAAACTGGAAAGATAAGCTTTTGGGCAAAAGTTCCTTGGATTGGAATGATTGTTGGATAACTTTTACCGATAATCAGGGTCAAAAATTTAATCGTTTTCACCACGCTTTTACCAAATCGGAGCTCAGGAAGCTTTTTTTAACGGCCGGTTTTGAGGTGCGAGCTTGCAAGGTTATTCGGGGAAATATCGTTCTCTGGGGTCGCAAAGGAGTTGAGTAGATTGAGAAAAATATCGGTATTGACTAAAACCAAATAAAAGTGTATCCTCATATAAGACTTATTTAACAGATAATTTCGTGAGATTAAGGATCGGGGATTAGTCTTCGATTTTTGATTTTTGATTTTAAAAAAATGAATAAAAAACTATCAGATTTTAACCAGGATCAAAGAAAAACCAAAAGCGTACCGGAAATAAAAACCGGCTATATCGTAAAGGTTTATCGAAAGATAAAGGAGGGTAGTAAAGAAAGAATTCAGATTTTCGAGGGAATGGTAATTGCCAAAAAAGGCGGTCAAAGTAGTTCTCCAATGATAACTGTGCGAAAAGTCTCCGGCGGTGTCGGAGTGGAGCTTGTTTTGCCTGTTTTCTCTCCTTCGATAGAAAAAATCGAAGTTGTTAAAAAAGCTAAAATCAGAAGATCAAAATTATATTATATTAGAGATAAATCAGCCAAATCCTTGCGTCTTAAATATAAGGATATGGCCGGTTTCGCCAATGTTGAAGAGGAAGTTGTCGTTTCAGGGGAGGATTTAAAAGCTGAAGAGAACGAGCCCGTTGATGATGATAAAAAAACAAAGGAGGCTCAAACCGAGAAAGAAGAAGTGGTAAAAAATGTATCCGAATCAAAAAAGGAAAAAGCGGAAGATAAGAAATAATTTTTATTTTTTTATTTTTTGTTTTATAATCAAAGAGACGGTTTAGGTTTTTGTATATTTCGGGCCGCGGTGCTGAAATTGGTATACAGGCCAGCTTGAGGTGCTGGTGCTCGCAAGGGTGTGTGGGTTCAAGTCCCACTCGCGGCACAAGAGCGGTGATT
>JAVEQZ010000011.1:0-15261 GCA_034007405.1 Candidatus Moraniibacteriota bacterium
CCATCTTCCGGAAATATATATATCAAAGATGGTCAGACAGTGGCTTGCGCTCAACAAGTTATACCTAGGGAACAGTTAACTTTAAACACTCGAGATTTCTTTGCTTTATATTTCAAAGGAGCTGATTATGAATTGGATAAGAAAATAAAAGAGGTGATGGAAATAGTCAATATGAGCTTGCCGATGGATAAGCCGATTGGTGATTTTTCCGGCGGACAACAAGCGAGGTTGCTGATGGCTTCAGCCTTGATTCAGGATCCGGATGTTTTGATGCTGGATGAGCCGACCAATAATCTTGATTATGCCGGAGTGGGCCATCTGATGACTTTTTTGATGGCTTACGAAAAAACTTGCATTGTAATTTCTCATGATGCGGACTTCTTAAATATGTTTACAGACGGAGTAATTTATCTGGATATTTTTAAGCATAAAATTGATCAATATGTCGGAGATTATTATGTGGTAGTGGAAGAAATAAAGGCTCAAATAGAAAAAGAGATTCGCAAAAATGCTCAGTTTGAAAAAAGGATTAGGGACAACAAGGAGAAAATGAATTACTTTGCTAATAAAGGAGGGAAGATGCGTTTAATCGCCAAGAAGATGCGAGATGAGATTTCTCAAATGGAGGCGGATAAAGTCGATGTTAGAAAAGAAGACAAAACTATTCGTAAGTTTGTCATTCCCGTCCAAGCGGATGTGGTGGGTGATATTATCGATATCAAATCCGTTTTTGTGATGAAGGATTATCAGCCACAGGAAAAGAAGGTGGATATAATTTTAAAAAAGAAACAGCATTTATTATTAAAAGGTCCCAATGGAATCGGCAAGACAACTCTCTTGGAAAGATTGGCAGCCAATAATTCCGAGGGGGCGAAAATTTTAGAGGGAATCAGGGTGGGTTACTATCGACAGGATTTTTCTACACTCGATTTTAATGAAACAGTTTACAATACTTTAATCAAGGCGATGCCCAAAGAAGAGGAGGAAAAAATGCGGAGTGTGGCCAGCGGTTTTCTTATTGGTAACAATATTATGGATGCCAAGGTAGGCAGTCTCTCCGAGGGTCAAAAGGGTCTGGTGGCTTTTGCCCAGTTAGTTTTGCAAGAACCCGGATTATTGATTCTCGATGAACCGACCAATCACATCAACTTTCGCCATATTCCCGTTATTGCCGAGGCTTTAAAAAATTATGAGGGCGCAATGATCTTAGTTAGCCATGTGGACGAATTTGTTTCTCAGGTGGGAGTTACGGAAGAATTGGATCTTGCGAAATAAAACATTGCTTATTAATTTAGTTAACGAATTAAAGAGTTAACGAGTTGAAAAATAAAATATAAAAGTCATCCGTCAAAAGTCATCAGTCATTCGAAACCATTTAAAAATTCGTTATTTGGATTTTATTTGTAATTTGACATTTGTTATTTGAAATTATTTGATAGCAGAATAAAATTCATTCTTTTATGCTTAATATTAAGATTAAAGCACAATTAAAAAAACTTCCTACTACCTCCGGTGTTTATATTTTTAAAAATAAGAATGGAGAAATTGTTTATGTGGGTAAAGCAACTAGCTTAAAGAGTCGAGTAAGTTCTTATTTCCTAAATAAAAATCAAGAAGAATACATCCGCCCGATTGAGAAGATGATTGCGCAGGTGGAAAAAATCAAAACTATAGAAACCGAGACGGTTTTGGAGGCTTTGATTTTGGAGGCTAATTTGATAAAAAAACACAAACCCAAATACAATGTGGACGGCAAGGATGATAAGTCCTTCGCCTATTTTGTCATTACCAAAGAAGATTTCCCGCGGGTTCTTATAGTGCGAGAAACAGACCTGCGAAAAAATAATCAGTCATCGGTAATCAGTCATCGGAAAAAATCAGAAGATAAAAAACCGCATAATAATAAAAAGCTACAAGTTACGGGCTACCTGCCTACCGGACAGGCAGGCGACCTACAAGCTATCGGCATATTCGGTCCTTACACTTCCAAAATCCAGATGCAAATCGCCCTAAAAATTATCAGAAAAATTTTCCCTTTTCATAATCGTAGAGAAAAAAGCGAGAAAGGTTGTCTGGAATTTCAACTCGGACTTTGTCCGGGACCTTATGCGGGAGCGATCAGCAAGGAGGATTATAAAAAAAACATCAAGGGCATCAAGATGATTTTGGAAGGGAAAAAGAAGGGTCTTTTAAAATTTTTGGAAAAGGAAATGCTGAGATATTCTAAGGAAGAAAAATACGAAAAAGCGCTGGAAACAAAAAATAAAATATTTGCCCTCAAACATATTCAAGAGATTGCTCTTTTGGGTGGGGAAATTAAGACGGATATTAAAAAAGATTTTAGAATTGAGGCTTATGATATCTCCAATATTTCCGGCGAATTTGCGGTCGGATCGATGGTGGTTTTTGGCGGTGGTAATCCTGACAAATCTCAGTATCGCAAATTCAAAATCAAGACTGTCATCGGCGCCAATGATGTCGGGATGATGAGGGAGATGTTGATTCGTCGCTTGAATAATAATTGGCCGTTGCCCGAACTGATTATCCTCGACGGAGGGAGGGGACATCTCAATATGGGTTTAAAAATTTTGGGAGAAAATAATCTCGATATTCCGATAGTGGGAGTGGCTAAAGGTCCGGATCGGAAAAAGCTGGAAGTGGTGGGTGGAGAAAATATTAAAAATAAAAAAATAATTGATATTCTAAAAGACAAAAAACTGCTCAAAAGAATTACCGATGAGGCGCATCGTTTTGCAATAACTTATCATAAAAAAATCAGAGATGTCGGATTTTCGGGTAAATAAAGTGGGGTAAAAATATTGAAAATGGCAGGCTCTAAGTGCCCAATTGGGACTTAAAGCCTAAATAGAACCTAATTTTATTTGATAAATCCTTGACAAAATCTGTAAATTTGCTAGTTTGAAATACTAAAGAAAAAGACCTGAGTAATTCCATTTGCAGTTTTGAAAACGGGTATCCTCCTTAATTCCCGCGATTAAGTAAAAATATTTACTTCCATATATTGGAAGGATGATATTTTCTGCAAATGGATTTCCTCGGGTTTTTTATTTCCTCGGATTTTTTGCCGGGGAGACAAAATCGGAACGGATAAATTTTGATTGTTTCTGCCTGAAAATATGCTATTATATATGTAAGTATATATGTAAGTAATAAAAAGTTTTTGCCGGGCGGTAAAAGCTTATAAAATATATGAAAATCAAGAATCTCAATATCTATTTCTTTTTTGTCATCTTATTGGGAATAAGCGTATTGACCTTTTTTCTCTTCAAACCTTTTTTGTCGGCTATTATGACGGCGGCGATTTTGGCCACCACTTTTCACGGTTCCTATGATTATCTGACAAAGAAAACCGGCCGAAAAAATTTGAGTTCCATTTTGACTTGTATCCTGGTGCTCTTTGTTATCGTGTTGCCGTCGATTACCATAATCGGTTTGGTAGCCAATGAGATAAACGGTGTTTATCACAAGATGGTGGATGGAAACGGTTTTTATCAAAACAAAATCGGGTTGACGATTGAAACTTTCAAAAATTCCATGTTTGCCCAGACGATGAATTTGGATAAATTTTTTGATCAAAATCAAATCGCCGATACGGTGCAAAAGATAAGTAACGGTATCTTCGGGATAATTCAGAAAATATACCAAAATGTGATTGCGTCCACTATTTGGGTTTTTGTGATGTTTTTTACCTTGTATTATTTTTTTGTCGAGAGCAAAAATATTTTGAAAAAAATGATGTATCTCAGTCCGATAAAGGATGAATATGAGGAGATTTTGACCAAAAAGTTTTCTTCGATGGTTCGGGCGACTCTCAAGGGGACGGTGATTGTCGGGTTGGTGCAGGGTATTTTGGGCGGAATTATGTTTGCTGTTGCCGGAGTGCCTTCGGCCGTAATCTGGGGGATTGTAATGGTGGTTCTTTCGGTTATTCCGGCTTTCGGGGCCGGTTTGGTTTGGGCGCCGGTGGGAGTGGCGATGCTATTGACCGGTCATATTTGGCAAGGATTATTTATCTTATTGTTTGGAGGATTGGTTATTTCTTTGATTGATAATTTCTTACGACCGAAACTGGTCGGCAAAGATACGGAAATTCATCCGCTTTTGGTGTTTTTTGCGACTTTGGGCGGGATCGCTTATTTCGGCTTCATCGGCTTTATTATCGGTCCGGTTTTGATGGCTTTGTTTTTGGCACTGTGGGATATTTATGGCAAAGAATTCAACAGTCAACTAAATAAATTCAATGCTTGAGTTTTATCAAAGTTTACCTCAAAAAATAGATCCTGTTTTTTTTCAGATAGGATCTTTTTCCGTTTATTGGTATTCGATAATGTATTTGGTCGGTTTTTTGACGGTGGTCGCTTTGACTTATTATCGTTTTTTCAAAAAAGAAACTTCCTTTATTTGGGGGGAGATTTTTGATTTTATTTTTTACGGTTTTTGGGGCGGGGTTATCGGGGGTCGAATCGGTTATGTTATTTTTTACAATCTCGATTATTTTTGGAATAATCCTCTGCAGGTTTTTTGGCCTTTTTCCGACGAAGGGGGTTTTACGGGAATTTACGGAATGAGCTTTCACGGGGGAGTTTTGGGGTTTGTTTTGACGGCTTATTTTTTTACCCGAAAAAGAAAAATCGTTTTTTGGAAAATTACGGAATTTGTTTTACCGGCGGTACCGGCCGGATATTTTTTCGGTCGAATTGGAAACTTTATCAACGGAGAACTTTACGGACGAGCTACTTCTCAAAAATGGGGCATGGATTTCGGTGACAGCGTGTTACGCCATCCCTCGCAACTTTACGAGGCTTTTTTTGAGGGTATTGTTTTATTTTTAATCTTGTGGTCGGGGCGAAATAAATTCAAAAAGAAAGCGGGTTTGATTTCCGGGGTATATGTTTTAGGCTATGGAATAGCTCGATTTGTACTGGAGTTTTGGCGTCAGCCGGACGAGCATCTCGGTTTTATGTTGGGCTTCTTGACAATGGGGCAAATTTTGTCCATCTTTATGATAGTGGCGGGAACTTATTTGATTTTCAAAAATAATAAATAATAATTAAAATTAAAAAAATGGAAAATAAAAAGAAATTAATTATCGAATTAAATAAAAAACATTCGGAAATGTTTCAAGCTCAGCGCTTGGAGCGAGAATTGTATTTATCCAAACACCCCACCAATGTAGTGGTGTTTAAATGTATGGATGGGCGCATTCATATGCCCACCGTGACGCGCACTCCGTTGGGTATAATGAAGCCCTTTCGCAATATCGGCGGTAAATTTGATCTGGGCTGGCCGCTACTCAATGAATCATTTGATCAAAGTGTTAAGAAAGCGGTAGCTAAAGGTAATCGAACCTTGGTTTTGGTAACTTATCATTACTCGCAAGGAGATGAACATCGGGGCTGTGCCGGTTTTCATTATGATTGTGAAGAATCTAAAAGTTTTACCGAGAATTTTCGTAAACAAATTTTACGAACTTACGGTAAAAATAACGGGGTGGTTTTTCCTATTTTGGTCGGTTTGGAAACCGATAAAGACGCTTTGATTTTTCATGGAGAAAAGGGAAAAATTGTGGATGTTTCTAAAATTACGGATGACAGTCGAAAAAATTTAATAAATTTATTTCAAAAAATTTATCCCAATATGCCGGACCGAATTATGGCCGATCTGATTCCCTTGGTGCAGGGAAATATTAAATGCATCAAAGAAACCGAAAGCAATGGGAAATCTTTGGATCAACTGGTGCACGGAGAATGGGTTTTGGCTGTGGGCAAGGGTTTTGATTGGTTGCACACTCCCAATATGGCTTTGATTGTGGGTCCCTATGATCCTAATATCGGAGAACCTATTAAGACGGCGGCGGGGATAATTAAAGCAAACTTGGAGAAAGGAATAAACAATAAAGGGATGGTATTGCTTTCGTCCGCGGTTTATGTCGATCCGGTCGAAAAAACCAGGGCCAAAGAAAGAACTCTTTTTATGAATAGGTTGTCGCAAGAAATCATTCGAAAAAATTATCCCGAAATGCTTCCGCAAATGCATTCAATGGCGGTGGTTTTGAATGCGTCCACTATGGAGATGGAAATAGTTGAATAATTGAGTCTTTAAAATCATTAAAGTTTATAAAAATTGAATTTGGAGATTTGAGATCTGGGCGAATATAATGATTTTGAGGCTTGGAGATGATAAGCAAAATATCAAATGCTCTGTTTTTTAATTTTTTAAAAATATGTTAACTTATATTCTTTTTATCCTCGGTTTTTATGTTCTTATTAAGGGAGCTGATTTATTGGTGGATGGAGCGGTTGCGATTGCGCAAAAAATGAAAATTTCCAGCATTGTCATCGGCTTGACGATTGTGGCTTTCGGTACCTCGGCCCCGGAATTGGTGGTAAATATCCTATCTTCCATAAAGGGTACCTCCGAGATTGCAATCGGCAATATCTTGGGAAGCAATATCGTCAATATTCTTTTGATTTTGGGAGTCTCGGCGATGTTTTATCCTTTGACAACCAAAAAAAACACCGTTTGGAAGGAAATTCCTTTTAGTCTTTTGGCGGCAGTTTTACTGGGTGTTTTGGTTAACGATCGCTTAATTGACGGATATAATCTTTCCGAATTGAGTCGGACAGACGGGATTATCTTTTTATCATTTTTTATCATTTTTATTTATTATACTTTTGGGATTGCCAAGATTAGGGAAAAAATGGATGACGAAGTGGAAGTGGTAAATATGAGCTATCTAAAATCAGCGGTATTTATTTTTTTGGGAATAATCGGGTTGGTGTTGGGGGGTAAATGGATTGTGGAGGGAGCGGTAGAGATAGCGGAATATTTTCATGTCAGTCAATCGCTAATTGGGTTAACCATTGTGGCTATCGGCACTTCTTTGCCGGAGCTAGCCACTTCTATTGTGGCGGCTTACAAAAAACATGCCGATATTGCCGTGGGTAATGTGGTGGGATCGAATATCTTTAACATTTTTTTTGTTTTGGGAATCAGCGCCATTATTAAGCCCTTGCCGTTTAATGCCGTTTTTGATTTTGATATCATGATCACCATTTTGGCCAGCTTAATTCTTTTTTTTATTATGTTTGTGGGGAAAAAGCATACCATTACCAAAAATGAAGGTTTTATCATGGTTTCCTTGTATATTTTTTATATCGCTTTTTTGGTCGGTAAACAGTAATTTTTATCCAGTTTTTCTATTTTAAAAAGCGGATAGCCTCAGGCCATCCGCTTTTATTTTTTGTTTTTTATTCCGCCAGCCCGCTATCTTCCAGGGCCTGATTTATTTTCTCATTTTCCTTTTTGACGGTGTCATCGATTTTGCCCTTGGAGTCTTGATAGGTGTTATTCATACTATCAATACTAAAGGGATTGATAGTTTCCACCTCGGATTTTTTTTCTTGGCAACCGGAGACAAAAGGCAGAAAGGCTAAAATTGTGGAAGCAATCAATATTTTTTTCATTTTTTTTGTCGGTTTAATTTTTAAATGTATATTTATTTTAGCATCGGTTGGGTTTTTCCAAAAGAGGTCTTCCGGAAGTAAGTACTCGAGTACGTACTTCCCGATTTTTCCAAAACTGATTTTTCTCGGGGTGTAATTATTATCGTTCAAATCTTTCAAGGATTTTTTTGAAATCTTCGGGTAAGGGAGCAGTAAAAATGAATTTTTCTCCCCATAATTCAAATTTTATTTCTCCGGCATGGAGCATTTGTCTTTTTGCGCCTTCAAATTCGAGATAGTTTTTTTTGCGATAGAGATTGTCTCCGATGATAGGGTGTCCGATGGACGCAAGATGCACTCGGATTTGATGGGTGCGACCGGTCCGGGGCGAAACCTCCAGGAGGGAAAAATTGTTCTTAAATTCTCGGACGACTTTGTAATTTGTCAGCGCCTCCCTGATTTTAGTTTTGGTTTTTTTGCCGGCGATAGTCTGTTTGCGGTAGTTGGTGGTACGAGCCAGCGGTTTATTTATTTCTCCTTCCTTGATTTCCGGGACTCCATATGTGATGGCCAAATATTTTTTAGCAATGGTTTTTTCTTGAAACATTTTTTTGAATTCCAGAAAAGATTTTTTATTTTTGGCGATGATTAAAGCACCCGAGGTTTCTTTGTCCAGTCGATGAACAATCCCCGGTCGCATTTGATAGGAATAAGTATGATCATCTTCCAGTTCGGAAATTTCGGGATATTGGGCTATTAAGCCGTTGACTAGAGTAGTTTCTTTTTCGTTGAAATCGGGATGAACTTGAATTCCGGCCGGCTTATCGATTACCAAAAAATCATCATTTTCAAAAATGACCTCCAGTTTTATTTTTGGATTGGGAATAAGTTTTTCCTCTTTCTTCTGAATCTGGATATTGATTTTATCTCCAATGGCGACCTTATAACTGGGTTTGGATACTTTGTCATTTACCAAAACCCGACCATTTTTGATAGCTTTAATAAAGTCTCCCCGGGAAAATCCGAATAAACCTTCTTCCGTTAAGCTGAAATTTACCAAAACTTTGTCCAATCTTTTACTTGCATATTGTGCATCTATTATCAAATCCATAGGGTATCGCTTTTAAATTGAAATTATTAGTATTTGTTAGTTATAAGCTATTATCTATCAAATAGCAAATAAATGCTGATAGGTTGATATGCTGAAATGTCAATATGTCAAATCCTCTTGCCAAAAATAATTTTCCGGTATATACTGAGAAACAAGATAATTATTAAGAAAATTTAATATTTATAGAATGTTTTAATTCTATCAGTTTTCTTGATAATTTCCTATATTTTATAGGAAATTTTTGTTTTTCAAAATAGCGTCGTTTAATAATTAAATTGAGAAGGCGCGACTCAAAATTTTATAATAAGATGAGTAATAAAGGAAGTATTCTGGACAATTTGGTGAGTGAAGCGAAAAAAGAAGATAAGAAAGTTGTCGTGGAAAAAAACGAAAAAGAGGAAAATGATTCTGTGATGGGTAGGCTTCTGCAGAGCGCCAACATTGATTTTCCGGAGCCGGGAGAGGTCTTGGAGGGAGCGGTGATTGATATCGGTCCGCATTCCGTCTTGTTGGATTTAGGCATCTTTGGAACCGGTATTGTTTACGGTAAGGACACTCGCGACGGTTTGCGAGGAAATACAAAATTAAAATTGGGTGACGAAGTGCATGCCACTTTATTGACTTTGGAAAACGAAGACGGATATATCGAGCTTTCCATCCGAGAAGCGTCTTATGAAAAAGCTTGGGAAGATTTGGAGATAAAGAAGGATAATGAAGAAGCTGTAAACACCAGAGTCCTGGATGCCAATAAGGGAGGTTTGATGATTGAGATAAACGGAATCGGCGGATTTTTACCGGTCTCTCAATTGGCCAGCGAGCAT
The DNA here is from genome assembly GCA_034007405.1 of Candidatus Moraniibacteriota bacterium. GTDB lineage: Bacteria > Patescibacteriota > Minisyncoccia > Moranbacterales > UBA9337 > UBA9337. Next base: position 9,399 of record JAVEQZ010000011.1, read on the forward strand.
TATCCGCGAGTAGAAGATGGCAATAAAAATAAGATTCTTGAAAAATTGAAAAGATTGGTGGGTCAAACCTTGCTGGTGAAAATAATCGATACTTATCGTGATGAAGAAAAATTGATCGTTAGTGAAAAAGCGGCCATGAGTGAAAAGGAGCAAGCTATGATTTCCAAATTAAAAGAAGGCGATGTTATCGAAGGGGAAGTTAGCGGAGTGGTGGATTTTGGAGCGTTTGTAAAATTCCTACCCAAGGGAGCGAAAGTTTCCGATGAATCCGCCGAAAGCGATAAATTGGAAGGTTTGGTGCATATTTCGGAGTTGGCTTGGCAGTTGATCGACAACCCGAGAGAAATTATCAAAGTGGGCGATAGAATAAAAGCCAAAATTATCGGAATTGATGAATCCAGGATTTCTCTTTCAATCAGAGCTTTGGCCGAGGATCCGTGGAAAGGCGTAGAAAAGAAATATTCCACCGGAAAAGTCTATAAAGGAAAAGTGGATAAAATCAGTCATTTCGGATCTTTCGTATATTTGGATGAAAATATTCACGGCTTGGCGCATATCAGTGAATTTAGCGAGATGTATCCCGGCAAAAAAATGGATGAGATGATTAAAGTGGGGGAAGAATATGACTGGCGAATTTTGTCCATCGAGTCGAAGGATCATCGAATGGGTTTGGTTTTGGTGGATGAGACTGAGGTTGTCGATAAAAAAGAAGAAAAGAAACCGGCCAAGGAATCAAAAACAAGCAAAGAAAAAAAATCAAAGGAAGAAGAAGTTAAAAAAGAAAAGAAAGTTTCTAAAAAATAGAACTTAAATTTTGCTTCCGGATAAAAAAACCGCAAGATTTAAGGTGCTTGCGGTTTTTTGAGATTTATAATTTGTATATTATTAAAATAAAATTATGATTATTACAATAACTGGTGAGCCGGGAAGTGGAAAAAGCACTATCGGAAGAAAGTTGGCTCAAGAATTAAGCTATAAACATTATTACATCGGACAAATCAGAAGGGATGCCGCAAGGAAAAGGGGTATGACCTTAGCAGAATATAACAAGTACGGAGAGAATCATCCGGAGACAGATACGGAAGTGGATGAGTATCAGAAAAAGTTGGGCGAAGAGGAGGATAATTTCGTAATTGAGGGAAGGACGAGTTGGTTTTTTATTCCAAATTCGATAAAAATTTATATCTCGGTATCACAGGAAGAGGGAGCTAAGCGGGTTTTTAAGGAACTTCAGGAAGAAAATAATCGAAACGAGGATAGAGAATTAATAACATTGGAGGATGTTATGCGTAGTCATCGGGAGCGAGAAAAAAGTGATGCCTTGCGATATAAAAAGTATTATAATATAGATTATTTTGATAAAAGTGTCTATGACATCGTTCTGGATACAACTAACTTGAATCGAGAGGAAGCCTTTAATTCTATTTGGAATAAGGTGAAGGAAGTAATTAAAGATGAAAAAACTGATCAAAAAAATTAATAATTTTTCTTATCGTTATGATTTATGGCAAGAAGGGGATAAGATTGTAGCGGGTATTTCGGGCGGACCGGACAGTGTTTGTCTTTTGGATATGTTAGTTTTACTGGCAAAAAAGAAAAAATTCAAACTATTGATGGCTCATGTTAATTATGGATTAAGAGGAGAGGATAGTAATGAAGATGAAAAATTTGTCAAAAAATTGGCGGAGAAATACGGTTTGCGTTGCGAAGTTCTGAATGCTCAAAAGAAAATCAAAGGTAAAATTAATGAAAAAAAACTCAGGGAAATTCGCTACGCTTTTTTTGAAAAAGTTAGAAAAGAAAATAAGTTCGATTTAATTGCGGTGGCTCATAATCAAGATGATCAAGCCGAGACTATTTTGATGCGATTGCTTCGAGGAAGCGGATCGGGCGGATTGTCGGGTATCAGACCGCGGAATAATAAGTTGGTGCGCCCGCTCTTGGCTTTGAGTCGAGAGGAAATTTTGGCCTATCTGAAAGAAAAAAAACTGAAATACAGAATTGACAAAACCAATCGAGAAAATATTTTTCTGAGAAATAGAATTAGAAATAAACTAATCCCTCTTTTGGAGAGGGGATACAATCCGATCCTGAGAAGAGCTTTGGCCGGAAGAGCCGAAGTGTCGGGGGAGGAATATGATTTTTTGATTCAATGTGCGGAGAAGGTTTTTCAAAAAATAAAATTTTCCGAGCCTTTCGGAGCTTATTATTTTACGGTAAAATTTTTTGAAAAAATCCATCCGGCTATGCAAAGGCAGGTTTTGCGGATGATCATCTCAAGGCTTAGGGGGAATCTGCTGAATATTGAGAGGGGTAATGTGGAGGAAATTTTAAAAATAACCAAAAGCGTCAAAAATAAATCTCAGAGGCTTGTGTTCGGAGGGTTGAAAATTGAGAGGAAAGGTGATATTATCTACATTGGTATGAAAAAGTGAATTAAATTTTAAATTTAAAACAAAATGGATAAATTATTTAAAAATGTTATAGCCCCGACAATCTTGGTTTTTTTGTTGATTTCCGGATTGATGATTATTTATAAATCTCCGGCCACTAAAGTGGAAGATATTTCGTTGTCCAAATTGGTAAATCGGATAAATGCCGAAGAAGTGAAGCAAATAGAAGTTTCGGGCAGTGATTTGAAGATAGAATTAAACGATGGCACCAAGGAAAAAGCCACCAAAGAAATGGAGAGTTCTTTGGTGGAGACCCTGGCCAATTACGATGTTAATAAAGAGGCTTTGCAAAAAGTTAATGTGGTTATAAAAAGTCCATCGGGAGCTTCTTTTTGGGCGGGAGTTATTTTGCCTTTTCTTTTGCCGATTATAATTATTATCGGATTTCTTTGGTTTATGATGCGTCAGGCTCAAAGGGGTAATTCGCAGGCAATGTCTTTCGGGATGAGCAAAGCCAGAGTTTTGGATCCCAAGGATAAGAAAAAAAGAGTGATGTTTAAGGATGTGGCCGGAGCCAAAGAAGCAAAAGAGGAATTGATGGAAGTGGTGGAGTTTTTAAAACATCCCAAAAAATTTCTCGATATGGGTGCCAAAATCCCCAAAGGTGTCTTACTTTTGGGTCCTCCCGGAACCGGAAAGACTTTGGTGGCTAAAGCGGTGGCGGGTGAAGCGGGTGTACCTTTCTTTAATATCAGCGGTTCTGAATTTGTAGAGATGTTTGTGGGCGTGGGAGCTTCTCGAGTGAGGGATTTGTTTAAACAAGCCAAGAAAAAAGCTCCGGCAATTGTTTTTATCGATGAAATCGATGCGGTTGGAAGACATCGCGGAGCCGGTTTGGGAGGCGGACATGATGAAAGAGAACAAACTTTAAATCAAATTCTGGTTGAAATGGATGGTTTTGAAACAGATGCCAATATAATTGTCCTGGCTGCTACCAATCGTCCAGATGTACTTGATCCGGCGCTTCTTCGTCCCGGCAGGTTTGATAGGCGGGTTACTTTGGATTTGCCCGATATTAATGAGCGAAAGGCGATTTTGGGTATTCATTGTAAAAATAAAAAACTGGAGAAAGATGTAAATATTGAAAATATTGCCCAACGCACTCCCGGATTTTCGGGAGCGGATCTGGCCAATTTGGTTAACGAGGCGGCAATTTTATCGGCTAGAAAAAATAAAACTAAAATCGGAATGGAGGAATTAAGAGAGTCCATCGAGAAGGTGATGATGGGGCCGGAGAGAAAAAGTCGAGTTATCAGAAAAGATGAGCAAAAAATCGTAGCTTATCACGAGGCGGGGCATGCTCTTGTGGCGGCTTTTTCCAAAAATGCCGATCCGGTGCAGAAAATTTCCATTATTTCCAGAGGTAATGCGGGAGGATACACGATGGCGGTACCGACCGAAGATAAGATGTTGCATTCACGCGGATATTTCCTGGATGAAATTGCAGTCCTTCTGAGCGGGTTTGTAACCGAACAAGCGATTTTTGGTGACGTAACTACGGGGGCCTCCAACGATTTGGAGCGAGCCACCAATATGGCTAGAAATATGGTGACTCGTTACGGAATGAGCTCTTTGGGTCCGAGAACTTTTGGCAAAAAAGAAGAATTGATTTTCCTTGGCAAAGAAATGAATGAAGAAAAAAATTATTCCGAAAAGACCGCTCAAGATATTGATCATGAAGTTTCGACTTTAATAGAAGGAGCAAGAAAAAGAGCTCTGGAACTTATTACTGAAAAAAGAGATAAGTTGGATAAATTAGCGGACACCTTAATTGAAAAGGAGACGATTGAAAAAGAGGAGTTTGATGAAATTGTTGGCTTGACCAAGAAAAAGGAAAAAGCTCCGATCGAGGCGGAAAAGGAAAAAGAAAAAAAATAATATAATATTGAAGTACGTACTCGAGTACGTACTTTTTTATAAAATCTTTAACAAGAAAAAATATGAAAAAACAGATAATTTTTATTCATGGCGGAAATTCTTTCGAGTCTTACGAGGATTATTTTGACAGCCTGAAAAACAGCAATCCTTCTGTTGATTGGTTTATTTATCGAAAAAAGTGGATAGATAATTTATATAAAAAATTGTCGGGAGAATTTGAAATTTTTGCTCCGCATATGCCTAATAAGCAAAATGCAAAATATGAAGAATGGAAAATTTGGTTTGAAAAAATAATGCCTTTTATTGAGGATGAAGTTATTTTTATTGGACATTCATTGGGGGGAATATTTTTGGCCAAGTATTTGTCGGAAAACATTTATTCAAAAAAGATAAACGCGATTATGCTGGTGGCCCCGCCGCACACCGATACGTCGGGAATCGGAAGTTTTAAATTAGAAAAGTCTCTAGATAGAATTGCTGAGCAATGTAGTGAAATTCATCTTTTCCAAAGCACGGATGATTTGGTGGTTCCGGCCGGAGAAGCACAGTTGTATAAAAGGGATTTGCCGGAAATCAAATTGCATATTTTTGAAGATAGGGGGCATTTTAACCAAGAGAGTTTTCCGGAAATTATCAAACTAATTAAGGCTATGGATTAAAAAAATCCTAGTTTGAATTTTAATTATGCAAAAGCGAATTATTTGGGGAAGCATGCTACTTGTCGGAGGGTTTGGGGTGATTTTTTGTTTATTTGTTTTTGGCGGAAAATTTTCGGACAACTCATCTATTGAAATAAATAACAAAGAGGAAGAAGTGAGGGATGATTTAAAAAATTATCCGCCGGAAAATGTTTCTCGAGAAAATGAGAAAATTCAGATTCAAGGCAAGTTCTCTATTTCTCCGATGGATAGGTCTAAAGAGCGAGTTAGCAAAAAACCGTTTGGAATATATATCACTCGGGAAAATTCACCGATAAAACCGGAGCGATTTAGCGGTTATCATACGGGGGTGGATTTTGAGGTTTTCCCGGATGAACTGGAGAAAGATATTGAGGTGAGAGCGGTTTGCAATGGTGAGATTGTCAAAAAAAATAGGATAAGCGGTTATGGCGGAGTAATGATTCAGGCTTGTGCAATCGATAACCAGGCGGTGACGGTCATTTACGGACATTTGAAATTGGACAGTATAAAGAAGGGAGTTGGGGATAATTTTAATATCAATGAATATATCGGTAATTTAGGAGAGGATAAAAGTATTGAAACTGACGGTGAAAGGAAGCATTTGCACCTGGGAATTCATAAAGGAGACGGTGTAAATTTTTTGGGGTATGTTCAAGATAAGAATCAGTTAAACAATTGGCTTGATCCGTGTGAATATTTTTGTGAATAAAAAAATATTGATAAATGGATTTAAAAAGAGGGGGGAAATTGTTGACTAAATATACTCTTGGGTATAATATAATTTATAGTTTAAAAATAGGTGTTTTTAGATTTTTAAATAATTTTCGGAGCATGGTGTTAATGGCTAGCACG
>JAVEQZ010000011.1:15361-20072 GCA_034007405.1 Candidatus Moraniibacteriota bacterium
TCGGAGCATGGTGTTAATGGCTAGCACGCGCGGTTTGGGACCGTGTAGTTTGGGTTCGAGTCCCAATGCTCCGACATAAGAAGTAAATTTAGAAAATGTTTTTTGTTTATATTTTGCAAAATGATATAGATAAGATTTATATTGGACAGACGAATAATTTAGATAGTCGTTTAGATAGACATAACAGTAATCAATGTAAATTTACAAAAAATAAAGGTCCATGGAGAATTATTTTTAGTGAAAGTTTTGAAACCAGATCAGAAGCTATGAATCGTGAAAAATTCTTGAAATCCGGGAAGGGTAGAGAATGGATAAAGATTAATGTTAAATCAGGTAGCACGTCCGCCTGAGGCGGATAGTTTGGGTTCATGTTCCCAATGCTCCGACATAAGAAGTAAATTTAGAAAATGTTTTTTGTTTATATTTTGCAAAAAAATAATATGAAAAATTTTAGTAACAATAAAAAAATGATGATGAAAATGCGCGATGGGCGGGCATGATTTTTTGGTTGTTGCTAAAAAAATCCAAGTCCCGTCAAAACGGGCTTTTTTAATTTTTTAAATCAAAAACCATAATCTTATATTAAGCATAAGACTGTGGAAACAAAAAAAATGTTTGTATCAATTATAAATGATTGTGCCGATGATAATGCCAAAGTAAGGCAGGAATTGAGAGCTAAGGTTTTGTTTGGAGAGTCTCCCGGTTTTATCGGGTTAAGTTCTTTTAGCGGTCTTTCGGCGGCCGGAAGCCTAATAGACGTTTTGGACACCACCGGCGGAGAAGAAGGAGTGGTTTTGGTCAATGTGGCGCCTCGGCATGGCAAGGCCAAGAAATGGAAAAACGGGACACCCTTTGGATTTTTTTATTATCAAAAGACTCTGGTTTGCTCCACTATCGATAATGAAACACTGTCATTGATAAAAAGATTCGGGATTTCGGAAAAAGTGGGTGTTTTTGATATTGAGGAGGTTTGTAATTATCAAGTGGTAAATAAAAGAATTGCTCCGGAATTGGCCGATAAAATAATCAATACCCAGTTTCGGTCGTTTGAATTTTTGCCTCGGGTGGCCAAATGGCTTTGGGAAAAAGAAAACATTCCTTTTGCGGAAGAAAAAATTGAGGACATAATCGATGGCGGATATGTCTGGTGGGTGGATAATTTTGGAAACTGCAAAACTACTTTGATAAAAGAAAGTGTTGAGATAAAAGAAGGAGGAATTGAATTGGAGATAGGAAAATTAAATTTTTATGAAATGCTTCGGGATGTGCCCAATGGAGAAACGGCGGTAATTGTAGGAAGCTCGGGATTGGATGGAAAAAGATTTTTGGAGATTGTCACTCAGGGGGAAAATACGGCTCAAAAACTAAGTCTTGCCGTGGGGAGTAAAATTGTTTAAGCTTAAACCGAGTCAATCTTAAAAAAATTATATGAAAAAAGAATTTTATATCACAACTACTCTGCCCTATGTGAATGCCGAACCGCATATCGGTTTTGCCAGTGAAATTATTTTGGCCGATAGTCGGGCGCGCTTTGAAAAGCTTCTCGGTAAGGAGGTGGTTTTTAATACCGGAACAGATGAGCATGGGCTGAAGATTTGGCAGAAAGCTCAAGAATCGGGAATTGATACCCAAAAATATGTGGATGAATATGCGGCTAAATTCGATGAGTTAAAGGAAATGCTTAATTTGAGTTATACCAATTTTATCCGTACCACAGATGAGGGGCACAAAAAAGCGGCTCAGGAAATTTGGCGCAGAGCGGATGCCAACGGCTATATTTATAAGAAAAAATATAAGGTAAAATATTGCGTGGGATGTGAAATGGAAAAAACCGATAGTGAATTGGTCGACGGATATTGTCCGCTTCATCCGGGCAAGGAATTGGAAATCATCGAGGAGGAAAATTATTTTTTTAAATTTAGCGCTTTGCAGGAAAAACTTTTGGAACTTTATAAAAAAAATCCTGATTTTGTAATCCCCCAAAAAAGATTTAATGAAATAAAATCTTTTGTCGAAAGGGGTTTGGAAGATTTTTCTATTTCTCGCTTAAAATCCAAGATGCCTTGGGGGGTGCCGGTGCCGGGTGATGAGGCGCAAGTGATGTATGTTTGGTTCGATGCGCTGACAAATTATATCTCTACTTTGGGTTGGCCGGATAATCGGGAGAATTTTGGAAAATTTTGGGGGACAATCGATGATCCGAACGCGATTCAGATTGCCGGCAAAGATAATCTTCGCCAGCAAAGCGCAATGTGGCAAGCGATGCTTTTGGCGGCCGATTTGCCAACCAGCAAGCAGATTTTTATCAACGGTTTTATCGGAATAGACGGTCAAAAGATGAGTAAATCTTTGGGAAACGTGATTTCTCCCAAGGAAATGGTGGAAAAATTCGGAGTGGATGGAACTCGATATTTGCTCTTGACCAAGGGAACATTTGGTGAGGATAATGATATTAGCTGGGAAAAAATGACCACAAAATATAATGCAGATTTGGCCAATGGTTTGGGCAATCTAACTAGTCGAGTAATAAAGCTTTCTGAAAACTTAAACTTGGAAATTGGAAAAAGGGAAAATATTTTCGATAAGGAAAATATTAAATTGATAGATAATTTTGACTTGGATAAAGTATTGGAAAATATTTGGAAAATCGTCGCCGAAGATAATAAATATATTGAAGACACTAAGCCTTGGGAATTGGCCAAGAATGATAAAGTTAAATTTGAAGCAGTGATGCAAAAGCTCCTTGATGATTTGTATTTAATTTCTCAAATGCTCATTCCTTTTTTACCGGAAACCGCAAAAAAAATTAAACAAGCACTTGAGACAAAAGAGAGAGTGATTTTGTTTGAAAGGATGAGATAACGCATATTTACAAAAGAATTGTATATTAGGATTCTAGAATACTCCAATATTACAGTATATTGTAGTAGGTGTAGTTACTTGTTATAATGTTGATAAAGAATAATTTTGTATTTTATTTTTTTAATATCAATAATAATATGGGTAAGGTTCAAACAAAAAACATAGACAAAAATGAGCGGTATAAAATAATTGGTGATTTTTATGAAATTGTTACGAATCTAAGAACAAAAAATGAAGTTATCGGTTTTTTTATGGGATTGTTGACTCCAAGTGAAGCACTGATGTTTGCCAGAAGAATTCAAATTGCTCAAATGTTACTCGATGATAAAAGCTATGACGAGATACGAAGAGAATTGAAAGTTGGCTTGTCTACAGTTGCTAATGTTTCCACTTGGTTATATGGAGAGAACGATGCTTTTAGAAGGAAGATTGAAGAATATAAAAATCGTAAAAGCAAAACAGAAGAGGACAACAACGATGATTATGAGAAAAACTACGGTAGTTTATTAAATAAGTATCCACAGCACAGAATATTGCGAGACTTATTGGGTCTCTAAATAATATAATTTAATTTTTTAGAATAGTGTACTACTCCAATATTACAGTATATTGTAGTAAGATGTAATTATCTTTTTATGTTAATTTGTTATTATGTTGAAATGTTGATATGTTGATCGATTCCCATGCTCATGTAAATTTTAATGCCTTTAAGGATGACGGTCACGAGGTAATTGGAAAAAGTCTGGATAATAATGTCTGGGTGGTTAATGTCGGCTCGGAATTTAAAACCAGCCAGCGAGCGGTGGAATATGCCAATCGATATAAGGAAGGAGTGTATGCGGTTGTCGGGTTGCATCCAATTCATATTTTGGTGGAGGATAATAATTCAAATAGAGATGTGGATAATGAGGATATAAAGTATAGAGAAAAGTTTGATTATCAAAAATATTTGGATTTGGCTAAGGATAATAAAGTAGTGGCGATTGGCGAGGTGGGTTTGGATTATCATCATTTTGAGGACCCTACGAATTACGAATCTTTACAAATTTACGAATTAGAGAAAGAGGGGATTATTAAAAAACAAAAGGAAATCCTAGTTGAGTTTATAAAAATCGCCAATGAGGTTAATAAGCCGGTAGCGATTCACTGTTGGGGCGCTTATAAAGATTTATTGGATATTTTACAAAATAATCCAGTTAATAAAAAAGGGATAATTCACAGTTTTGTGGGGAGCTATAAAACTGCCAGAGAATTTCGAGAGATGGGATTTAAATTGAGTTTTAACGGAATAATCACTTATTCCGAAAGTTATGATAAGGTAATTAGAGATACTCCGATTGAAGATATCCTCATAGAAACAGATTGTCCCTATCTTACACCCAGTCCTCTGGAAAGATATAGTCGCAATGAGCCGATGAACGTGAAATATGTGTTGGAAAAAATCGCTAAACTCAAAGATTTGGAATTAAGCGAAGCGGAAAAAATGATAGCGGAAAATACCAAAGAGGTTTTGGGAATATAATTTTAGCGTTAACTAATTTACTAAATAACTAATCAACTAATTAACTAAAATGAAAATTGGAATTGTAGGACTTCCCAATGTGGGAAAATCAACCTTATTTAAAGCGCTAACCAAAAAGGCGGTGGATATCAATAACTATCCTTTTTGCACCATCGAGCCCAACGTGGGAGTGGTGGAAGTGCCGGATGAGCGCTTGGATAAATTGGCCGAAATGTCCAAAAGTCAAAAGAAAATTCCGGCCGTAGTGGAATTTGTGGATATTGCCGGTTTGGTTAAAGGAGCTTCGGAAGGGGAGGGTCTCGGCAATAAATTTCTCGCCAACATTCG
>JAVEQZ010000071.1:0-4085 GCA_034007405.1 Candidatus Moraniibacteriota bacterium
ATCAACCAAAGAATATAAAATATTAATCCTCGAGTTTATTTTTACAAGAACATGTCTGTTTTCCACGCAAATAGAATTTTTTCTCTTTACGTAGCGTATAACCTCAACAAATCCAAAGCAATCAAATTTATCCAGCCAATATCTAACTGAGCTTATTTCCTCATTGGCTTCTTGAATTATCTCGGAAATTAGGACCTTTTTTCTCCCGGATTTCCAGAGAGCCAATAATGCTATTGTCAGCTTGTAACAATTTTTTGCCTTAAACACCTTCGTTCTCCTTTCTTTTTGGGTTGATGGTTAAAACAACTTCAAACAATAGCATAAAAAACGCCAATCGTCAAATAATTTTTGACAAAAAGGCCAAACTAAACTATAGTACAATAAGTTAATTATTTAAAGAATAAAACTGTTTTTGAAAGAAAATTCTGCTTGAAACCTGAAATTTGAGATTACTGGCAATATTAAATCCGCTATTATTAGAGTCATTCGAGTGAGATTATGATATTAGAGTCGCTGATTTCAAATTCCTTGTTTCAAGAATCTTTCAAAAGCAAAAAGTAAAGTATGCAAGAAAAAAAATGGACCCTCCAAATCGGAGGTAGAGAACTCCAAGTGGAGACGGGAGTTTTGGCCAAACAGGCCAGCGGTGCGGTCAAAGTGAGTTATGGCGATACAGTGGTTTTGGCTACTGCCGTTATGAAAACCGGTGCCGCCAGTAATATGGGATATTTTCCTTTGATGGTGGATTACGAAGAGCGCTATTATGCAGCCGGAAAAATCAAAGGTTCGCGCTTTATCAAAAGAGAAGGGCGCCCCTCGGATGAAGCTGTTCTTACCGGAAGAATGATAGATAGATCAATTCGCCCTTTGTTTGATAAGAGAATGAGAAATGAAGTGCAGGTTATAATTACGGTGCTTTCTATCGATGGAGAAAACAATCCCGATACAGTATCAATGATAGCGGCTTCCATCGCTCTTTCTATCTCCAATATTCCTTGGAATGGTCCGATTGCGGCTGTTAAGGTGGGAAAGGTTAATGGAGAATTAGTGCTAAACCCCATTAACGGTGATTTGGAAGATGGTGATTTGGAATTGGTGATAGCCGGAACCGAGGAAAAAACCAACATGATAGAAGCGGCTGCCAAAGAAGTTCCCGAAGAGGAGATAGCCCAAGCTTTCGAGTTCGGACAAAACGCGCTGGCTATAATCGCTAAATTTATCAAAGATATCCAAAAAGAAGCCGGCAAAGAAAAAGCGCAACCCGCCCTTCTTCAGGGAGAACCCGAATTTGAAGATAAAATCAGGGAGCTTTTTATGACTGAAAAATTGGAAAAATCTCTCTATATCAAAGAAAAGAAAGAAATGGAAAAAGCGGTGGATGAAATAAAAGAAGAAGTTTTTACTTATATTAAAGAAACTTACCCGGAAGATTTTGACAAAAGAAAAGATATCGCCAATCTTATCTTGGATGAAGTTTGTGATGAAATTATTCATAAAAATATTATCGAAAGCGAAAAACGTCCGGATGGAAGAGGGCTCAAAGAGGTACGCAAAATCACTATTCAAACCGGTGTATTGCCCAGAACTCACGGTACCGGATTATTTACTCGCGGAGAAACACAAGCTTTGACAGTGACAACATTGGGTTCGCCGGGAGACGAGCAAATAATCGATACTATGGAAGTGGATATGAAAAAAAGATATATCCATCATTATAATTTCCCTCCTTTTTCCGTGGGCGAAGTTCGCTTTATGCGCGGACCGGGCAGAAGAGAAATCGGACATGGTGCTCTTGCAGAAAAGGCTTTGATTCCGGTACTTCCACCCAAAGAAGAATTTCCTTATACCATGCTTTTGGTTTCCGAGGTGCTTGAATCAAACGGATCTTCTTCAATGGCCTCCACTTGCGGTTCCACCCTTTCTTTGATGGACGCGGGCGTGCCGATCAAGAGACCGGTCAGCGGAATCGCTATGGGAATAATTGTCGGTAAGAATGAGAGTGAATTCAAAGTTTTGAGCGATATTCAAGGAATGGAAGATCATTATGGGGATATGGATTTCAAAGCGGCCGGAACCGAAAAAGGTATTACCGCTTTACAAATGGATGTAAAAGTGGACGGAGTTACCATCGAGATGTTAAAAAGTATTTTGGCGCAATCCAAAGAAAGTCGAATGTTTATAATGGGAGAAATGCTCAAAGTAATCGCCGAACCGAGAAAAGAAATGTCTCCGTATGCCCCGAGAATAATAACTATCAAGATTAATCCGGATAAAATCAGGGATGTCATCGGACCCGGTGGAAAAATTATTAATGAAATTATTGATGAAACCGGCGTACAAATCGATATCGAGGATGACGGAATGGTCTTTATTACTTCGCCTGATCAAGCTTCGGCCGATAAAGCCAGTGAATGGGTAAGAAACTTAACTCGGGAGGTAAAAGCGGGAGAAATTTTTAACGCTCGAATAGTAAAAATTATGGATTTCGGAGCATTTGCGCAAGTCCTCCCCGGACAAGACGGCTTGATCCATATTTCCGAATTGGCTGATAGAAGAGTGGAAAAAGTGGATGATGTGGTAAAAGTGGGAGATATGGTCGTGGTAAAAGTGAAAGAAATCGATAAAATGGGCAGAATCAATCTGTCTATGAAAGATGCCAAAAAATAGTTTTCAAAAGTACGAGAATAAAAAGGCGACCGCAAAAGGTCGTTTTTTTATCTTATTCTTCTCGATAATTTTTTGTTCGACTTTTTTATTTTAAAAAATATTTGGCAATAAAAAGAAAGTGTTGTAAAATTATAGTGATACAAAATACGATTGAACTTTTGAGAGGGCAGTCATATTTTTTAAGTGTTTTAAAAAATACTTAAATTAAACTAAAGAAAAATAAAAAATATATTTTTAAATATGTTCGGCAAAGAAAAAACAAAAGAACTGGAAAAAACAACCGATATCTCAGCCAAGATGCACACCATGAGTGATGATTTGGCCGGCTTTAACTCGGTGCAGGAAAACAAGCCTCCGGTTATTTCCGCTTCAAAAACCGTTCTAAAAAAAGATAGTCCATTTTCTCAAAACAACAGCCCGGTCAAAGAAATAAAAGAGGAGAAAAAAGTTCCCGAGGTAAAGGCGGCGATTGTCGAAAAGCCGGCGGAAAAAGAGATTATTTCTCCCAAGCAAGAGAAGCCCAAGTTTTTCAATTCCGGACCTTTTTTGAAAAAAAATACAATTGAGCCTGCCAAAGAAGGAATCGATTCCAATCGACAGCAGTCTGAAAACAAGCCCCTGCGAGCGGAATTGCCCGAAGAAATTGAGCCTGTCAGACCTCAAGCACCAAAAGTGCCAATCGGGCCCAGACCGCAAGCGTCGGAAAAACCAAAAGAAATAGTAGCGGAAGCGACGGTAGCGGAGCCGGTAGTCAAAAAAAATAATTTTTTTCCGAAAATAGAATCAGAAACAACTTCGTCAAGCGCCGGAGGAAATTTCTTTCCCAAAATAGATCCCAAACCGACCGAAGCGCCTGAATCAGTCAATCCTTCTCAGGGTCAAGGTATTTTTAGAAAAGACGAGCTTACCAGTTTGGAGGGATTTGATGATTTAAACGAATATGAGAGTCGGGGCGGAGGTTTTTTTGTCTATTCCCTTATGTTTTTGATAATTTTGACTTTGGGCGGGGGCGGTTATTATGTTTTGGTGGTAAAAGAAGGCGAGCTCCCTCAGGAATATTCTTGGAGCGGAATTATGAGCTATGTTGAGGAAGATATTGAAAAATCAAAAATTTTGATCGATAAGACTGTCGGAGAAGATGTTCCTCCGCCAAAACCGGTTTTTTCCGAAAAAACTAATTTTTTGGTGGTAAAAACAGGCGAACTGACGAAAGACGGAATAAAAAATTTGATAAACAATAAGTTTGTCGAGATGAAAGATTATCAAGGGGATCAATTGGAATTTTTGATGGTTGATGAAAAAAACGCTCCCGTAAAATTTGAAAACTTTGTCAATGCTTTCGGGATGGTTTTGGATAGGAAAATTCTCGATAACGCCAATGGAAATTTTTCGATATTTTTATCTCAAAAGGATGGAAT
>JAVEQZ010000072.1:0-4042 GCA_034007405.1 Candidatus Moraniibacteriota bacterium
AGCATAATTTTGGAAAATTCTTTGGTCTTGGGCGGAGTCAAAATCTCCTCCTCGGAAAGAGGAATTAATTTGCCATCCACTCTAATGGTGGGATGTCTACCGACCACTAAGTGGAGATCGGAAGCGTCTTGCTGAGCGACCGTCAAAAGATAGCTTTTCAGTTTTTGCTCGATGTGCAATAAATCGTTCATATTTTATATATTAAACTATCATTTTTTAATCAAAGGTAAAACCTCTTCCACCACTTCCTTGGGAGTAAAATGGGCTTTTATCAAATATTTATCCGCTTGGTCAAGTAGCTCCTGTTCCAAATCATCCTGGGCGGACACGTTGGTCAAAAAAACCACCGGCACATCTTTCAGCTTTTCATTTTGTTTGATTTTTTTAAAAACTTCTTTGCCGTTTTGATAAGGCATCATAATATCCAGCAAAATCAAATCGGGAACCGTTTCCTCCATTTTTTCCAAAGCCTCGGCTCCGTTGGTGGCCAAAATAACTTCAAAACCGTTCATAGTAAAAATCCGACTGTAAATATCACGGATAAATTCATCATCCTCGGCAATTAAAATTTTTTCTCCCTCTATAACATTGTTATTTTCCATATTTTTAGTTTTTTATCGATTTAAAAAATTCCGATAAAGTAAATTTAATTATTATCCGATATCTTCATCCAATTCACCTACGGTCAAGCTACCTCCCGTCATTCTCTCTACTTCCGAAACAGTGGTTAATCCCGCCAGAGCCTTCAAAAGTCCGTCCTGACGCAAATTAGGCATCCCTTGTTTTTGCGCCACTCGATTAAGAAGAACATCGTCTTTTTCGGTTATTACTTCTCTAATTTCGTTATTGACATCGACACATTCATAAATTGCCAATCGGCCCTTATAGCCGGAATTACCGCATTCCTTGCAACCCACATTTTTATAAAATTTCATTTTTTCAGGAGCTAAACTCTCCAATCCGTATTCCTTGGCATCCTCCGGCTTTATATTACTTAATGTTTTTACAATTTTATCAAACTCCCCCCTGGGCATTTTGAATTCCTCTTTACAGTTATCGCATAATTTCCTCACCAAACGCTGGGCTGCCACAGCATTAAGGGAAGAAGATAGTAAGAACGGTTCTACTCCCATATCCATCAAACGCGGAATAGCGCTGATAGCATTATTGGTATGCAAAGTGGAAAAAACCAAATGACCGGTAAGCGCGGCATGGATAGCCAACTCAGCCGTTTCACTATCACGAATTTCTCCGATCATTATCACATTGGGATCCTGTCTCAAGATAGAGCGCAAACCGTCGGCAAAACCGTAACCGATGTCGGGATTAATCTGACTCTGATTGATTCCGTCCAGAGAATACTCTACAGGATCTTCCAGGGTGACGATATTTCGTACCTCTTCATTGATAATTTTTAAAAAGGAATACAAGGTAGTGGACTTTCCGCTTCCGGTCGGACCGGTAATCAGGATTATCCCGCTAGTTTCTTTGATTTTTCTACTCAAAACCTCATTATTCTTACCCAAGAGACCCAACTTTTTTAGATCAAAAACAGTATCATCCTTAGTTAGGATTCTCATCGCCACTTTTTCTCCATTTATCACCGGCAAAGTGGAAATACGAAAATCCACATCGTCAAAATTGATAATCTTACCTTTTCTGGCCTTGAAGCGACCATCTTGGGGCTTGCGTGTCTCATCAATTTTTAAATTGGACAATATCTTGATATGAGAAATAGTGGCCATCCCGACACTCTTGGGCAAAATCAGTGAAGAATGCAACATCCCATCCACTCGAAATCTCACCCGATACTCCTCGCCAATAGGCTCAATATGAATATCGCTGGAACCCCCCTCGATAGCATGATTGATTATGACTTGTACTAATTTGGAGACCGGTGCATCTTGAATCACTAAATTTTCTCCGGATTGAACCTTCTTTCTTACCCCCTCCTCACGCTCCCGCGTAGCATCCTCAAAAGATTGCATTACTTCCTCCACCGCCCTTTCGGCGCTCTGATGACGACCCAACATCTGTTGCATTACCGAATCATCGACCAGATAAATATCAAATGACAATTTATTTCTCTCAGCCAAGAAACTTAGAATATTTCGCGCCTCCAAATCCTGAGGATCCACCATAGCCACCTGTATCAGATTGCCATCCCTGCCAAAAGCGAAAATATTGTGCTGACTGGCAATCGACTCCGGAATCAGCTTGGAATATCTCTTGTCTATCTCCTTGGGCGCTTCTTTTAGACACTTTAGTCCCAATTCCGAGGCTCGCGCTTCTATTGTTTTTTCATTTTTGTTTTTTTCTTCGGGCATTATTTTATCTTTTAGGGCAAAAATTTCTCAAAACCGAAAAATCACTTTCTTAATCCTCATTTTTCATAAAAGGATTGGGCAAACCGGTTTCGGTAACTTCGGTTTTATAGTAAATTCCTCTCAAAATATCCTCTTTTCCTTCGATACCGGAAAAATCAAAACTCGATTTATCCAAGACCTTACTATAGAGAAGTTTTTCTTCTTTTTCTTTGGATTCATCATAATAACCGAATCCGATAACGATTGAGGATTCGAGCATATCTTCATTATTATTTGCCCCCTCGGGATTATCCGTTTTGGGTTTTTCCGATTTTTTTACATTGAAAGATTGAACTTTATTTAGCAACCCGACATTATTCAAAGAAATTAAAAACTTTTTAGTCTGATCATAACTTCCGACCGACTTCAAGGACACTTCCACGTAGTTTATTTTTGAATTAAGGGTGTTTTTAGTTGACACAACTACCGGAGCGGGCTCCTCAATATCTATTTTTGAGGCTATCGAAGTCGGATTTTCGGGAAGAGGAATTTTTATTTCTTCCACATTTTTCAATGACATCACCTGGAGCGGACTTTGATTGTCTTTAATTTTTTGATATTTCAAATCCATATCATCCAAATAAATTCCTTCATTGAAAGCGATATTATTGATACTATTGATAATATCTTCATCGTTTCTGGAAGTGGAATAATAATTTTGAGCCAAATTTTTCAACTCATCGTCCGAGTCCAAAAAAACCCCAAGTTTGGAAACATTGCTTTTTTTGTTTTGAATATCATTTATCTCTTTTTCAAGAGCCTTATTCTCTTCTCTTATTTTACTTATACTATCGACACCGTCACCCATCCAAGCGGGATAAATATGCCAAATGATAATAACAATTGAGACAATCACCGAAAAAGGCATCATTAGAAAACTTACTTTCATATTTTTGTTTTAAATATTATGATATAAAAAATTATTGCAAATAAAAAGCATCCAGTTTTACAATCGCTTCTTTGTCTTGATTTCTGCCGGAGTCAATAACTCGAATATCTTTAAATAGATCGCTATTCTTGAGACTAAGGATTTGACTGGCGGAATCCCTAAAACTCTCCGAAGCCAACTCAAGAGTTAATTTGTTTTCCACTCCGTTATAAGCCAAGCTCTTTAAGTATGAGCTTTTTATCATATATTTTTCCACCGTCTCCTCCAGTACTTTTTGAGGATTCTTTTTGTTGTCCACATTGAAAGCGATATTATCAACACTGTATTGAAAATCAACCGCCTCAACCATTGAAACCTGGTCCAAAGAGGCCATCGCAGTATCCCTCTCTTTTCTCAAATCCTCATTCCTTTTTTCGGAAGTCTGTTTGGTGGCGAAAGTGATTCCATAGGCCACCATGACAACTATCAAAATAGTCAAGGAAATAAAAGGTCCGCTTTTTATAATCGACTTTTGCCTACTGATTCGAATATCGCTTTCGGCAGCTTTATGAAGATTGATATCAGCCATATTTTTTTAACCTCCAAAAAAGGAAGTTGTAATTATTTTTATTTTTTATTTTTTAATTATTTTTATTATAACACTTTTTATTTTTTGCTCCAAATTTTTTTAATTCTTAACTAAACCCTTCATAGCCAATCCGGTGGCAGTCGCATAGAGAGGCGCAATCAAAGTTGACTTTTCTCTCACATTATCGTTTTCAATCATAACATCTTTCCAGGGATTGCC
>JAVEQZ010000073.1:0-4042 GCA_034007405.1 Candidatus Moraniibacteriota bacterium
CTTGGATGCCGAGATGGGACTACCTCTACTCCTACGAACTATCCTGCCTGTTGGATTAATGGGGTTAATGATGTCTGCATACTTCTCGGCCATCATGTCAACGGCCGATAGCTGCCTCATGGCGGCATCGGGCAACGTACAAACCGACATACTGCGTAAACTTTTCAAACTGCCCGAGGGGCAAAAGCCCACACTTAGAGTTTCGCAAATCATAACGCTGATAATAGGTGTTCTCGCTTTACTGCTTGCATGGCAAATGGAGAATGTGCTGGAGTTAATGCTATACTCCTACGCATTCATGGTAAGCGGACTGTTTATTCCTGTTTTGGGCGCATTCTATTGGAAACGAGGAAGTACATCTGGAGCCTTTTGGGGTATGCTAGCTGGTGGTGGAACAACCTTAACGCTCACGCTGCTTTCGGTTAAATTGCCCTTTAATTTAGATCCCAATATTTTTGGCATCACCGCTTCACTGATAATTTTTGTAATTATATCGTACATATTACCAGGCCGTAAGAATATTGTTGCATAATTATTTTAGGATAATATTTGGTAATCAAAATAAATGTATTTTAATTTGCTGCGAAAGAAAATTGCAAAATGACAACAATGATTATCATTTCTTGGTGGTGGCAAGGTAAAATCTCTCAAACAAGGGGGCGTTAACCTTATTGCTACTACTCAAGTAACCATATAAGGCCGCAGGTAACCCCTGCGGCCTTTCTTTTTACCACGATAACTTACAATTTTGAACCATTTTTTTCTAATACTGATTTTGACATGGCGTTGGCGGGGCCTCCCCGCCCAGCAAAAGCGTGCGCCCTACGTGGGCGCTGAGTGCAATGCTATAATGTGCACGAGAAATGATTGATATAATGATTGCCTGCCTGACTGGTGTATACGGCAGGCAGAAATGATTGAAAGAAAACAAGTTACAAATCAGTAAAAAACAGAAATTATGGAAACCACAAATATCACAAATACACAAGTTCAAGTATCGCCCCTAAGCGCAATGCTAAACCATAGCCATGGAATGTACGGAATTTATGGAGGAGCCTATGTTCCACCTGTTCTTGCCGAGCCTTTGGCTAAACTTGCCGAGGCTTTCGATAAGGAAATACGCAACGAATCGTTTCAAAAGGAATTCGTTCACTACCTAAAAACTTATGTGGGTCGACCATCTCCACTATACTATGCACGTAGATTGAGTGAGCACATTGGCTCAACAATCTACCTAAAGCGTGAGGATTTGAACCACACCGGAGCTCACAAAATAAACAACACCATTGGGCAGATTATTCTTGCCAAGCGTATGGGCGCCAAAGAGATTATTGCCGAAACGGGCGCCGGACAGCATGGTGTGGCAACGGCCACAGCTGCTGCGCTTATGGGTATTCCCTGTAAAGTATTTATGGGCGCCATTGATGTTGAGCGTCAGGCGCTTAATGTACGTCGCATGAAATTACTTGGTGCCGAGGTAATTGCCACCGATCTAGGAACCAAAACGCTAAAAGATGCTGTTGATGCTGCCCTGGGTTATTACATTGAGCATCCCAAATCTTATTACTTGCTGGGTTCGCAGGTTGGGCCTCACCCCTACCCACGAATGGTGGGCTACTTCCAGAGCGTGATCGGACAGGAAGCGCGGGCACAAATACTAAATGTTGAAGGCAGATTGCCCCAATCAATATTTGCCTGCGTTGGTGGTGGATCCAATGCTATAGGTCTGTTCTCGGGATTTTTAGATGATGTGGAAGTAAAAATTTATGGGGCTGAAGGTGGCGGAAATGCTACGCTTGAGAATACCGCTGCAACGCTATCGTTGGGTAAACCAGCAATTTTTCAGGGAACCTACTCGTACTGCTTAGTCGATGCCAATGGTAATCCTGTTGAGTCGCATTCCATTGCAGCAGGATTGGATTACCCTGGAATTAGTCCACAGCATGCGTATTTGATGGATATGGGCAGGTCGAGTTACTTTCCTGTAACCGATAATGAAGCCATTGATGGCTACAAGTTGCTTTCGCACCTTGAGGGAATTATTCCAGCAGTGGAATCGAGTCACGCCGTAGCGCTGGCCGCCAAAATGCTGAAAGATAAAGGCGATTTGGCCATTGTAAATCTTTCGGGTCGTGGCGATAAGGATGTTGAGCGGGAGCTGCAATAAGGGAATATTTTAAATTAAGACTTTTAAAGAACGGAGTGAGTGCTTTTTGGGTGCTTGCTTCGTTTTTTTTGCAAGTCAAAAAGTCAGTTAAATTATGAGTTGTTGGTTGGTGGAAATCGGCAATCAACCCTGTCTTTACGGGCAAACAATCAATCAATCAATCAATCAACCTGCCCGCCCTAGGCGGGGCAACAGATCACCCCAAACCTAATAAACTCGGAACTTTATGAACTTTATGAACTCAAAACTCTATTTTTTGTTCTATTTTTATTGACAAATACGCAAATATGGAACGCGAAGTTTTTAGTACCAAGCGCAAAGCGCTGATGCTTAATCTCGATAGCACCAAGTACGGAACCATTGCCGAGATTGGTGGAGGACAGGAGGTTGCCCGAGCATTCTTTCAGGCTGGTGGCGCCTCGGGAACCATTGCCAAAACCATATCGGCCTACGATAAAACCTTTAGCGATCACCTGTACAACGAGGGTGAGAGTGGTCGTTATGTTAGCCTTAATAGGCTTGAAAAGATGCTACAGGCCGAGTACAACGATTTGTTGCAGGTGCTGGGCGAGAAACGAAACCCCAACCTGAAATTCTTCTCGTTTGCCGATACGGTGGAAACGCTAAACTATCAGAAGAGCAACCAGGGGCATGGTTGGTTGGGCGTAAAGTTTGAGCACTCCAAGCTGGGCGAGCCCAACGAGGTGGTTATCCATGTTCGCCTTTTAGAAAACGACGGACTGCTCCAACAGTATACGTTGGGCACGCTGGGCGTTAATTTGATTTTTGCCTGTTTCCATTATTACGATAGGCCAAACATTTTTCTGCAATCGCTTTTAGATAACCTTGATGCCGATAGAGTTGAGATTACTATGGCTAGAATGACTGGCCCCGACCTTTGCTACGTTGATAACAGGCTGCTTTGCGTGCAGCTGGTTAAGAATGGGATGACTCCTGCCGTGATGTTCGACCGCTATGGCGAAGTGCATCAACCTGCCGACTTTTTGTATAAAAAAAATGCATTAGTTCTGCGTGGCCGATTTCGCCCAATAACCTATGTGGGTTTCGATATCCTAAAAACATCGTACGCCTTGTTTAAGGAGGATAAAAACTTCTCACCACATAACACGCTGCAAATATGCGAGATAACGCTAAATAACCTGCTTGAGGAGGGCCAGATAAACGAGCGCGATTTTCTCGACCGAGTTGATCTGCTAAATGGTATGGGGCAGAATGTATTGGTCTCGAACTTTCAGGAGTTCTACAAGGTTGTCGATTACTTTAATCGGTTTAAAATCCTTAACCTTCGCGTTATTCTTGGTGTACCAACATTTAGACGGGTCATGGAGAAGAAGTATTACACCTGCCTACGAGGTGGAATACTTGAGGCCATGGGTCGAATGTTTCCCGATAATACCAGATTCTACATCTACCCTGCCCTCGACCGAGAAACGGGAAAAATTTTACTGGTTGACGATGTGGAGCTTGAACCCGATGTGAAGCACATATTCGATTATCTGGTTGATAATCGAAAAATCCGAAATCTACGTCAAGCCAAAACCAAGTGGTTGCACATTACTCCAAACGACGTGCTTCGCCTAATGAACAGCAACGATAATCGCTGGGAAACCATGGTGCCCAAGTACGTTTCGAAAACTATAAGGGAAAAGAAGATTTTTGGGTATAGTTGAGCTTATCTACCAAAAGAAAATTGAAATACCAAGAGTAAACTGAGACGGTCCCGGCTAATTAATTGGCCAAAGGGTAACCACCTCTTTTAACTTCTCAAATCCATCGAGGGTATTGTACTCAAGGGTAATTGCTAAAGAATTTTTACGATATTTTGGCTCAAAATAGAAACCAAGTCCAATTCCA
>JAVEQZ010000012.1:0-11697 GCA_034007405.1 Candidatus Moraniibacteriota bacterium
TTGAATTTTCCGGCAGTTATGATATAGTGATATATCCGATAAAGTATCGGATATACAGAATCTTGCAAAAGATCAAAAACGTTCTTTAGGAGAAGACAAAATGATAAAAGACAGAGAGAGGAAGCCTTGGCACAGTTTGCCGGTTTTTGAAACGGCTACCGAGAATAATTGGCGAAAAACCATTTTGGCTCTGCATTGCGCCAAGGGGTGGTTTTTTTCGGTAAAAAGGAAAGATAAACGATGGGAATTTGTGCATGCTTACAGAGTGGCGCAAATTTTAATTTTTCACGGCATAAAAGACGATAAGATTCTCGCTGTGGGAGCTCTCCATGACGTGCTGGAAAACATCAGTTTTTTGATGGAGGAAAAAATAGAGTGCGCCTTCGGCAAAGAGGTATCCTTGGCAGTGTGGATCTTGAGTCGTCGAGAGGGAGAGGATGAAAAATTCTATTTTTCCAGAATCGGGGAGGATTTGGTTACTATTTTGGTCAAATTGGCGGATCGCTTACATAATCTCAGAAATATGACCAAAAATCTTGGCAGAGGAGAATTTTTTACTTCTGAAAGATTGGTTAATCAAATCGAGGAGACCTGGGAATATATCGTCCCTCTGGCAATCAGGGCGGCGGAGATCGGATGCGAGTATCGGCAAATAATTATCGATATTCATGAGGAAATCCTGCGTTCTCTGGCCGATGCCGAATGGGCGGTTTCCAATTTCAAAAGAGTCTAGCTTTCAGTTAATCGAAGGCCGGACTCGATTTTTTTAATTAGAATAAATGTTCAAATATGCCGAAAATAACAATTTTAGCCGTAGGAAAAATTAGGAATTCTAATTTTGCCGATGCTTTTGGTGAATATATTAAAAGAATTAAGCCTTTTGCTATGATTTCTATCCAAGAATTGACGGCGGAATCTTTTTTTGACAATTCGGACAGAGAAAAAATAAAAAATAAGGAGGGGGAGAAAATAAAAAGTTTCTTGGAAAAGAGAAAAAATGAGCGAATTATTATTTTGGATGAGGGTGGCCGACAAGTTGATTCCGAAAAATTTTCGCAACTGCTATTTGAAGACGAGGGGCGAGAAATAATTTTTGTGGTGGGCGGAACGCTCGGTTTAAATGCGGAAATCTTGAATCTCAATCAAACCGATAAGGTAAGTTTTTCCAAAATGACTTTTCCGCATGAGTTGGTCAGGGTTATTTTGGCGGAGCAAATTTATCGAGCGATTGCCATAAATAAAAATAAGCGGTATCATTATTAATATAAAATTATAGCAAATATAATATTTATTTCTTAAAAAATTTTATTTTTCTCCGCGCCTTTATTTCATAGGGCAACTGCAAAAAATCCTTTCTTGTTAAATAAATTCAATTTTATAGCTTTGAAATATTTTTTACTCGAGGCCGCTTATATAGCCAGTATTTTGTAATAAGTAATTAGCGGTTACTAATTAATAAACAATAATTTTAAAAATATGAAACACATTATCAATTGGCTTTTAATTACAATTGCGGTTTTTATCAGCGCCGAATTACTTCCGGGGGTGGAGGTGGAAAGTTTTTTTACCGCTTTTTTGGTGGCGGTTGTTTTGGGGGCGATTAACTTGTTTCTCAAGCCTGTTTTGCTGATTTTGACTTTACCGATAAATATTTTTACTTTGGGGATTTTTACCTTGGTAATCAATGCCGGATTGATTATGTTGACGGACAAGATTGTCGGCGATGGATTTAGTGTGGATGGATTTTGGTGGGCCCTGGCCTTTAGTTTGATGATGTCGTTACTGCACTTCGTTTTGCATCAATTCGGAAAAAAATAATTTTTTTATTTTATGAAAAGATATTATTCCCAAAAACAATTGGATAGTTTTAAGAATTTCAAAAGAAATGTAATCGGCGATAATAAGCGGGTGGCCGGGGTTTTGCGAAACAAGGAAGATTTTTTTTATAAAACACTAAAAGAATATAGGCGAGGCGGAATAAACAGTCAAGAAATGCGTTCTATAATAGGAGAGATTTATCAGAACACCAAGGACCCGATAAACAAAAAAGGAGCGATTATTTTGGCCCAGGAAATTTTGGGCGGATCTCGGCATATGATAAGACGGGGAAACAGACTAAGAAGAGCTGATATGCTGAGGGAGAAAAGAAATGCCGCATCTAATCGGCTTGATCGAAGGGATTTAACCAAGAGTCCTAATTCAAGCGCGGTTAATACTCAAAATTCAGATAGGAATGCTTCTATTAGGAGCAAAGGGCATAGCGGAATAAAATTGGTTTGCTAAAATTTTCGGGCGGTTGATTTTTTATCGGTTTTATCTTTAAAGATTTTTTAAGAATAAAATTTTTCTCATCCTAAGAGATTGGCAAAATCCGGCCAATTAATTGAATATTTTTTATTAAAAATATTAGTGCTGACGAAGCGAGACGATTAAAATTTAAGCTTCCGAAATTTTGTTTGACTTTTTGTTAAAAATAGTGTATAATTGAAGTATAGGATTGATAAAGTCCTTGAAATTAGGGTGAATTCTCATGGGTGAGGATTCATTTTTTAGTTTTAACCAAGGGTCGAATGGTTAAAATAAAATCCAAAATCTCAAAAAAGAATTCATCTTAATGAAAAAAATAAAAATAAAAACAAAAATATGGAAAAAATCAAAGAAGTATTAACCAGAGATATTTTTGAATCAGACGAAAATGAGGAGGGAAGATTTTCAATTCTTCTTTCTCTAGTGCCTCTTTTGGTGCTAACATTTTTTATGAATATCGGAATCATATAATATCCTTTTCGGATATTTCGGATTCAAAAAAACCGGTTGCTCGCAACCGGTTTTTTTTATCGTAAAATTATGCTATAATGATAAAGTCGAGGAGTTGGCAATGAATAAATTCAATGTTATGGATTTGAAACGGGTTTTTATTCGATACCGATTAGAGATATCGCCAGGCTGAATCCCAAGCCGGTTTGTTGTCGGGGTTTTTAAAAGTAAAACTATTTTTTGAGAAATGTTCTCGGAAAATTTTCAATTACACACAAAAATGAGTTGGCTTAAAAATGATTTGAACTTAAAAAAGGACGCCGGATATCTGGGACTGAGCGTTTGGCAATCTCCCGGCACGCTTTATTTAATGTGGGGTTTTTTGATAATTTTTTTGATTGGAATCGTTTCTTGGGTGGCGGGGGATTCGGTGGACCCGGTTCGGTTGGTAATAACAGAATTTTTGGTTATTTCCACAATGTTGGTAATCGGCAATATTTTAATAAAGACAATCGATAAATTGGCCAGAGTCAATAGAAGTAAATCAGAATTTGTTTCCATTATTTCTCATCAGCTGAAAACTCCCTTGACCGGAGTAAGTTGGGAGGTGGAATTGTTTAATACCAAATACAAAGACGGACTAACCGAGAAACAGCGGGAAATTTTAAAAAATATTGAAATGTCCAATGCGGTTATTTCCAGAATGGTTAATGATTTGTTGGATGTGGCCAGAATCGATCAAAATAATTTATTTACCAAAAAGGAAGAAATCGATATTGTCTCGGTAATTCGAAAAGTGATAGAAAAAAATGAAGTTTTGGGTAAGGACAATAATATAAAAATAAAATTCTTGGTTGATGACAATATGCCCAAAATAATCGGAGATGAAAAGAAGACTGAAGTGGTTTTGGACAATTTAATCTCCAATGCCGTAAAATACAATAAAAGGGGTGGGGAGGTTTTGATAAAGGTAAGCAGAGATGCCGGAAAAGCGACGATTTCTATTCGGGATAACGGCATCGGTATTCCCAAAGAGGATCAAGCGATGATTTTTGAGAAATTTTTCAGAAGCGATAACGCCGCTACCCAGGAAGTGGGCGGGACCGGATTGGGCCTTTTTATCGCCAAAAACATCATAGAAAGAGGCGGTGGCAAGATTTGGTTTCATTCGACCGAGGGAGAGGGCAGTGTTTTTTTTGTGGCCTTGCCATTGGTTTAATTTTTTAATTATTTTTTAGCCTTAGCATTTCTCCGAGCGGGAAGTGTTCGGCTAAGTGTAGGATTTTATGGAAAATAAGAAGATATTGATTATTGAGGATGACGCCAATTTGAGAAATGTCTTGGAGGAATTTTTTGAGGCTGAGAAGATGCTGGTAAAAACGGCTTCCGACGGGGAATCCGGCTTAAAAAGTTTGAGGGATTTTTTACCGGATGTGGTTCTTTTGGATATTATTCTTCCCAAAAAAGACGGCTACGAAATTATCAAAGAAATAAAGAGTGATGAGAAGATTAAGGATATTCCGGTTATTTTACTAACCAATTTGGGCGGATTGAACGATATTGAAAAAGCTTTGGCTTTGGGCGCCACCACTTATCTGGTCAAGGGCGACTATCAGGTTAAGGAAATAGTCGAGAAAGTCAAAGAGGTTTTGGAAACATAAATTTTTTAAAAAATAAAAAAACAAAAATGAGAATAGACAATAAGCAATTGAAAGATTTCTTGTTGGACGGGGAGATTTTGGAGTCCTCGGAAATAGAAGCTGTTTTTGAGGAATCCGAAAAAAGCGGACGATTGATGGGGGATTTATTGTTGGAGAAAAATTTGGTTTCAAAAGATGAACTCAATAAGTTGTATGCTTATATTTTAGGCACTCCCTTTGTGGACTTGAGCAAAGAAACAATCGCTCCCGAGATTTTGAAAATGATCCCGGAGCCGATAGCCAAGAAATATAAGATTGTGGCTTTTGATAAGTCCAATGGAGATTTGAAGGTGGCAATGCTTAATCCCGGAGATTTGCAAACTATTGAATTTATCAAGAAAAAAACCGGTTTGTCGGTGACTCCTTGCTTAACTACCGAAGAAGGGATTTCTTCTATTTTAAAACAATACGAGAAGAGCCTTAAGGCCGAATTCGGCGATATGATTGGGGAAGAAGGGGCGGGAATTACCAAAGGGGCGGTAGTGGAAAAATCGGACAAAAAGTCCGATAAAAAATTGTCCAAAGAAGCGGAAGATTTGCCGGTTATCAATGTAGTAGACGCTATTATAAAACATGCCGTTTTGGATTCCGCCAGTGATATCCATATTGAGCCGGATGAAAAAGAAGTCAGAGTAAGATATCGTATCGACGGAATTTTGCATGACGCTATGACCTTACCCAAAAAGATAATGTCCGGGATGATTGCTCGGATAAAAGTATTGGCCAATTTGAAATTGGATGAGCATCGTCTTCCTCAAGACGGGCGTTTTAAAATAGTGAATGATGATTACAAAATATCTTTTCGAGTCAACATCCTTCCCATTTTTGACGGAGAGAAAATAGTGATGCGTCTTTTGGATGAGGGTTCCAAAGGTTTGACTTTGGAAAAAATGGGTTTACAGGGGACAGGCTTGGAAATGGTGCATAGGCAAATCAAGAAACCCAACGGAATGATTTTGGTAACCGGTCCGACCGGAAGCGGTAAGACCACGACTTTGTATACCATAATGGATATTTTAAATACACCGGAGGTGAATATCAGTACGGTTGAAGATCCGGTAGAATATAGAATGCCCAGAATTAACCAGACTCAAATAAATTCGAAAATCGGCTTAACTTTTGCCTCCAGCTTGAGGGCTCTTTTGCGTCAAGATCCGGATATTATTATGGTGGGGGAAATTCGCGATGAAGAAACAATGGAAATTGCCATGCATGCGGCCATGACCGGACATTTAGTTCTCTCCACTTTGCATACCAATAGCGCAGCCGGAACATTGCCTCGTCTTTTGGATATGGGAGCAGAGCCTTTTTTGGTAGCCTCTACAACTAATGTTGTGATTGCTCAGCGTTTGGTGAGAAAATTGTGCAGTGAGTGTAAGGTGGAATATACTCTGGAGAGAAAAGAGCTGGATGTGATGGCTAAAAGTTTCGATTTGGATGAACTTTTAAAAGTAATGTCCGAAGACGATCAATTAAAGGGCTCAATCGACCCGAAAAAAGGTTGGGAAAAAATAAAATTTTTCCGTCCTAAAGGTTGCAAGATGTGTAATGATGAAGGTTACAAAGGACGATTGGGGATATATGAAGTTCTGGAAAACAGTGAGGAGATTGAAAAACTAATCACTCAAGCCGCTTCGGCCGAGACAATTGAAAAGAAAGCCATTGAATTGGGAATGCTCACTATGGTTGAGGACGGTTTTGTCAAGGCGGCTCAGGGAGTAACTTCCATAGAAGAGGTTTTGCGAGTTACTAAGGAATAATTTTTTGAACATAAGATAAGAATGGATAGCGCTTTTCGTCATAAATTAGCGAAAAACAAAAATATTTTAAACCGAAAAAATCTTTCAGGGAGTTTTTTATATTCAAAAGGCGCAAAAAGGAAGAATTTTTTTACCGGCAACTCTTATTTATATTTTGATTGCGAGGATTCGATTTCTCGTAAAATTATCGAATTTAGAACCGAAAATAAGTTGATTGACGGTTTAAACAGAAAGGCGATAAATGATTATCGAAAATTCAGAAGAGGAAAAAATGATTTATTGTGGCTTAAATATAAACAATTAGTTTTGAAGTTGGATCTTTATCAGCAACAATTGGACCAAAAAAAGGATAATTTTTTGGATAATATTTCCGTGGTCAAACTCTGGAATACTTCGATTTTGGCGGCGGTGATAATCGGGATGATTTCGATGTCTTTTATTTATCGTTATCTGGGACAAGGAGCGGCGGCCGAAGATGAGGCCAGGGAAAAGGCGGCCATGGAGATTGTTGAGAAGAGAGAGCCTCAAATCGCTCAGGCGCCGGAAGGAGATGAATATATCGTCGAATTGGCGGATTATTTAAAAGAGGAAGATAATAAAAAATTTAATGAAAAAGTTCAAGAGTTGGTGGAGGGCTATCCGATAGAGGATTTTTTGCCTTATTTGCAGGGAAAAGATCGAGAGGTGGTTTCTTTTTATATCGCTATCGCCAAAAAGGAGAGTAACTGGGGAAAGAGAGTGCCGGTTTTAAAAGGAGAGGATTGCTACAATTATGTCGGTTTTAGAGGTAAGAGCGACCGAATGGGGACCGGGGGGCATACTTGTTTTACGGACAGAAAAGAAGCGGTGGAAGTGGTCGCCAGAAGGATAGAAGAGTTGATAAAGAAATACGGAAGGGATACCGCCAAGGAGATGGTGGTTTGGAAATGCGGAAGTGATTGTAATGCTACCGGCGGCCAAGCGGCGGCCAATAAATGGATTTCTGATGTGGATACGATCTTAAAAGAATTAAAAAAGAGCAAGAAATAGCTATCTTTTGGAGACAAAAAGATTGTCTTTGATGTAAAAGCGAAGCGGTTTGTCTTTCCAAATCCCGGCATAATCAACTCCGATTCGCGGAGCTTTTTTTATTTTGTTTTCGGGGATGGATATTTTTGATTGAACAATAAAGAGCTCGGAGTCGGCGTTAAGGGCGGAAGTTTGATTTAGTCGCCTGTCGATTTTGAGCGCTTGGCATAATTTTCCCGGTCCGTTGGTGAGATTTTTAATATTTTCCGTTTGGCGGTTAATTTTCATCTCTTTCAATCCCCGGAGCGGTTCAAGGGCTCTAATTAGGACGGCTCCGGGTCGGTTATTTTTTTCGGTGACGATATTGAGGCAATGGTGAATTCCGTAAATCAGATAAATATACCAAAAACCGCCCTCTGCAAACATTATTTGATTGCGAGGGGTTTTGCCCCGATTGGCATGACTGGCTAAATCTTCTTTTCCGAGATAAGCCTCTGTTTCAATAATTATTCCCGAAATTAGGCCTTTTTCGGTTTTGCGGACCAGGATTTGTCCCAATAATTCCTTGGCTACGACGGCGGTTTTTCTCTCAAAAAAATATTTTTTTAATTTTTGCATAAAAACCGGATTGATTATTTTTTCGGATTTATTTTTGCGGGTTAATAATAAGATATTTATTGAAATTTGTTAATTATTTTAGTATTCGGGGCTGTGGATAACTTTATTGACAGTCTATCCCTCTTTGGTATGATAAGTCTTGTGTTTCAAAAAAGGAGGACTAAATATTAAGATTTTTGTTTATGAGTGAAAATCCTTTGGATTTTTATAAAAAGTTAAAAAAAGAGTTAAAAAATAGATTAAAAATAAGAGAATTAAAACCGGCAACCATTCTAATTTTTATTATGGGTTGTTTTTTTTACCTTCAATTAGGTCTTTTAACTCCGGCTCCCCTAAAAGCCGAGAGTTTCAGTTATTCGGATCAAGAGCTCCAAAAGAAAATTTCGGAAAATATCGATTTTAAATCGAGAGATGACTTCGCTTTGCAAAAAAAGGTCCGAGAAGAAGTGCTTGCTCCCGAAATAATTGTTAAGAATAATTTGGAAGAAGAAATTAAAAGTATAACCAAAAATCATCCGATTGAGGAGATGGCGCCTTTTATCGCCGAATATGATAAAAAAATAGCCGCTTTGATAGTGGGGATTGCCAAGAAAGAAAGCAATTGGGGAATTCATTCACCTTCTAAAAACGGACAAACATGTTATAATTATTGGGGATATAAAGGAGCGGGAAGTCGGGGGACGGCGCTGGGATACGGTTGTTTTTCAACTCCGGAAGAAGCGGTGGCGATTATCGGAAAAAGGATTGATGATCTGGCTCAAAAAAGAATCGATACTCCTCAAAAAATGGTAGTATGGAAATGCGGTTCGAGTTGCGCCGGACATGATCCGGCCGGGGTGAGTAAGTGGATTAGCGATGTGAGCATATATTACAATAAAATTAACAATATTTCCTCTTAATTTTTAAATTTTCAAAAATATGTACGCCAACATAAATCATCAAGAATTTAAAGATTTATTGAGAGAAATGGGCGGAGATTTGGAAATAATCGATGTCAGAGAGGAAGATGAATATCGAAGAATTAGGGTGGAGGGGTCGAAACTTATTCCAATGGGAGAGGTTTTAAGTAATTTGGATAAAATCGACTGGAATAAAAAAGTTATCTTGATTTGCAGGAGCGGTTCCAGAAGCGGTTATGTGGCGGATATTCTCGATAAAATGGGTAAAAAAGTAACCAATTTGGCGGGAGGAATATTCAGCTTGGAATTGGATAATTGCGATTGTCTTGAAAGATAAAAAATAGAAAATGAAAATAAAAATTATAAGCATTATCGGGGGATTGGCTATTTTGGCGGGGGTTGTATTTGCTGTTGCCCAAAAAGGAGAAATTGTGACGGTGGAAAGATTAAATCAATCCGGGAGAGAATTTGAGGAAATTGAAATTAAAAACGAAACCGCTTTAATGAAGGAGCCGATTAGCGAGGAAGAAATAGAAAAAGAAGAAGTGCCAAAACCCGAGGAAATCGATAAATCGAGCGATGATACCCCGAAGGAAGAAGGCTTTATTTCCGAAGAAGAAACAAAAGACGAAAAAACAGAAGAAGAATTGAAAATAATCAATAAAAGGGTTGATTGGGGGTTTGCATCAGGCAAAGACCGAAAAATAGATACGATAATATTGCACACCTCTTATAATATCTTGGGCGGAGATGAATATTCGGCGGAAAAAGTTATTGAAGAATATCGACAATATGAAGTAGCTCCGCATTATTTGATTGATCGGAGGGGTTCGATATTTCGTTTGGTGGATGATAAAAATATCGCTTATCACGCCGGAGAGAGTCGAGTTCCGGATGGAAGAACGGGGGTGAATAATTTTTCTCTCGGGATAGAAGTGATAAACAGCGAAAAAGATAAATTTACCGCAAGTCAATACGACGCAATTGACCGCTTACTTAAGGATTTGAAGAAGAAATATGAAATTAAATATATCTTGGGTCACAGCGATATCGCTCCGGGGAGGAAAACCGATCCTTGGAATATCGATTGGGATAAAGTAAAGAAATAAAAGAGTATGAAAAAAATAATTATTGAAGTAAAAGATGAGGGAACTGAGTTGAATTTTTTCAGTGGCGAAGAGGCGGTCGACTCTATATTTCTTGATAAAAATGATAATGCGGGCGATCGGCTTTTGAGTGAGATTGATTTAATATTAAAAAGAAATAAGCTGAAATTAACTGAAATCGATTTCTTTGAAGCAAAAAGCGGTATTTCGGATAACTATACCGCAGTAAAACTAGCCTATTTAACAGCTAAAACACTTAACTTTGCAAAAACTGTGGATTAACTGTGGATAAGTTGGGTAAAATTGACGATAGGGCTTTTGTGTGATATAATTAGGCTGTAAATCAAGGGTGAGTTGCCATTTCGGCAAGTCGCTTTTTTTATTGGTCGGGCTTACCTAGGGTAAATATATTGAATATATTTACCAAGCGGTCTAAAAATATGAACAAAAAAGAAATTTACTATGTAAAAGATATTTCCCGACTAATCGATCGGGATAAATCCACCATTTTTCGGTGGGAAAAAGAGGGTCGAATAAATTCTCCCCAAAGAGACAGTCGCGGGTGGAGGATTTATAACAAGTATGATTTGGAAAAGATGAAGAGAGTGGTCCGAGAGTTGACACAAATGTACAGTTGATAAAAAGGTTTAGTTTCTGATTAAGAAAACAAAGAGATGTCCGTAAGAGAAAAACAAACACAAAAAAAAGGATTTAGAATGAAAAAAGCCGAAAAAGGATTTTGGGGTCAGAAAATTTACTCTTTTTTGACAAAAACGAGAAGAAAAAATGCCAAGGATGATAAAAATAACAGCATAGAAGAGTTAAAATTTTCTTCCATCGAGGATTATTTAAGAGAGTATGAATTAAAAAGTAAAAAAAGTCTGGGAAAAAAATATCTTTTTAGGAAAAGAGTTCTTGAATGTATTGATTTTTCAGCCAAGCTGTTTGGTTGGATTTGGAAATTTTCAAAGTGGTCTTTTTTCCGTTTAACCGCTATGACTATAGTGGCGGTTTTGATTTTTTCTTCCACATATAAAGTTTCGAGTGCTCCACAATCGAAAACTGTGACTACCCAAAAAGAATGGGAGGGCGGTACTTTGGAAAATGTAAGTACAACCAGTAGCAATGATGCTATTCAATTAAAATCAGATGGAACCTGGAATGCTCGAACTTGGGCGCCTACTCCGGACACCATTTCCTTCGGCTCATCTTCGGTAATAGTCGATAATTATTTGTATCTAACCAGAGGCTATGCCGATAAATCTTTTTATCGCTATGATGTAAGAGAAAATAAGTGGGATATTTTGGCGGATTTGCCTCAAGCCACACATTACGGTTGCGATTTATCTTATGATAACAACGGCAATATTTATTTTATTTTCGGCGGTTATTCCAAGGAATTTTATAAATATAACATTGAAGAAAGAGAATGGACCAAGTTGCCGGATCTTTTGGACACTATTTATACGGGAGCTTCGATTGAATTTGACGGGAATGATATGTTTATCGCTCGAGGGCAAGCCTCAACCGATTTTTGGAGATTCGATATTAGTGAAAATAGTTGGTATAATATCGCCCCTTCGCCGGCCACTTTGAATACCGGGAGCACGATGGTTTACGGTCAAAACGGGAATATGTATGTCACTCGCGGATCAAATACACAGACTTTTTATCAGTATAATATCTCCGGTAACACATGGAGTACTCTTTCCAATACGGGTATTAATATAAACGGAGAAAATAAAGGGATATTTTTTGATAATTATATTTATGTATTAAGATCCGGCAATACTGCTGATTTTTTGCGTTATGACATTTCCGCCAATTCTTGGACGACTCTTTCCGTTTC
>JAVEQZ010000012.1:11797-18297 GCA_034007405.1 Candidatus Moraniibacteriota bacterium
TGATGCCGGGAGACGGAGAGACGGCTTTTTTGAAATACAATGTTTCGGCCGATACTTGGACCGATTTGGCGCCTACTTCTTTTGCTCAATATTACGGAACTGATATGACTTACCATAACGGAAAAATTTACGCTTTGGCCGGATATTATAAAGATGAGACTTGGGAATATGACATTGCCGAGAATGCTTGGAGACTATTGCCGGCCAATCAGCGTTATACTTATGAAAGAGGACCTTATAGTGGAGCTTCCTTGGAATATATGGGCAATAATTCATTTTTGGCCACTCCCGGTTTCGGCTTGGTGGATGTTTGGAGTTTTACTTTGGGGACAAGTAATTATTTAAATTCCGGAACTTATCTGAGCGAAGAGACGGATTTGGGTTTTGTATCTTCTTGGATTTCATTGACGGCTGACATTGATACTCCGGCTAATACTTCTGTTGATATAGAAACCAGAACAAGTAGCGATAGTCAAAATTGGTCGAGTTGGGAAAATTTGAGCGGAGATGAAATTCAATCGGCCAAAAATCGTTATATTCAAGTGAAAATAACTTTGAATTCGGTTGACGGAGTTGATACACCGACAGTTTTCGATTATTCTATTTCTTATAACAGTGAAGATAATAATCCTCAGAACCCCTCCGTAATCAGGGCTCATTCGCAAAAAATCGGTGGAGAACTTTTGAATAGTGGGGAGGAATATAAGCATGCGCATCCTTTTTTCGATTGGGAGGCCGGAGTTGATAATGAATCCGGGATAAAAGGTTATTGGGTTTATTTTGGTGTTGATTTAAACGCCGATCCTCAAACGGAAGGATCATTTGTAAACTCCCCGGAATATACGGTTAATGAGGCAATGGAAACAGGCAATTATTATTTGAGAATAAAAAGCGAGGATAATGATGGAAATGTGAGTGAAAATATTTGGAACGCTTTTATTTATAATTACCAAGGGGTTTCTCCTTATCTTTCGGTAGAAAAAACTTCCGAAGTCGATTTTCAGGCGGGGGTTTTGGACGGAGTAAGTGTAAAAAACGACGGCTCTTTTCGCTTGGACAGTGTCCCCGGATTTTGGAATGAAAAAAGATTGTCTTATGCGCCGGCCGGTTTCAGATACGGTTCCAGATTAGTTTATGCTGAAGCGGAAAATAAAATTTATGTTTTGAGAGGCGACAATTCCATCACTTTTTATTCTTATGATATAGAAAACGATACTTGGAACACTTTGTCTTCCGCCCCGGGAACAGTCAGATACGGAAGTTCTTTGGTGGCCGGTCCGGAAGGGTATTTGTATGCTTCTCGCGGAAATAATGTGGCTGATTTTTGGCGTTATGATATCGCCAATGATTTGTGGGAAACGATGAGTAGCGCACCAAAAATATTTACTTATGGTGGCGCTCTTCGATACGACAATAGTCGTTATATTTACGGTTTTCCCGGCAACGATGACGCTTTTTTTCGCTATGATACTCAGAATAATATTTGGACATCTTTAAAAAATGCTGATTTCGGAAATCCCAATGAAAGTGACGGGCAGAGAGTTTATGAAGGTGCGGATATCGTTTTTGATAGAGATGACACCATTTATGCTCTACAAGGAAACAATTATCCTTATTTTTCAAAATATTCTATTACTGAAAATAATTGGACTATTTTAACTAAAGCGCCGGTGGGGGTCTATGACGGGGGAACTATGACTTACGATCAAGAAACAGAATCTATTTATATGCTAAGTGGAAAAAGTCGGCAAAATTTCTTTCGTTATGATATTACTTCGGACTTCTGGGTGGAATTGCCTCAAATTCCGGCCAGCGCAAGCTATGGAGCTTCTTTGGAGTCGGTAAATGGTTATATTTATGCTATTCGAGGGGGAGGATCTTCGGCTTTTTATAAATTTAATATTGATGAAAATTCTTGGGAGATTCCGCAAAAGGGATTTTTCGGTCCTTCGGATACGGCGGGAGGAAGCAGTTACGGTTTTTATTACGGAGCCACCCTGACGAGAGATGAAAGTAATAATATCTATCTGGCCAGAGGATATTCGGATAACACTTTCGGTCGATATAATTATCAGACCGGTGAATTTACCTCTTTGGCCAAAATTCCGGTGGGAATCTATAACGGTTCGACGATGGTTTACAATGAGGATGAAGGGGCGATTTATCTTACTTCCGGATCAATTCGGACAGTAAGAGGCGACGGACTAAATAATTATTTTATGAAGTATGACATCGCTTCCAATAATTGGGAGATTATCAATTCCGATCGAATCCCCGTTCAGACAGGACAAGGCTCCACTATGACTTATGACGGCAGTCGATATATCTATCTAAGTAGAGGATCCGGGAGCAATAATTGGTGGCGCTATGATACGGAGGCGACGGCCGGATCAAGGTGGTCGGCACTTTTGCCAACTATCTCCGGTTGGACCCAAGGAAGTGGTTCAAGCCTTTTGTATAAAGAGGGGTATATTTATTCCACCCGAGCGCAAAGTCAAAGCACTTTTTGGCGCTATGATGTAGGAGTCGGAAGTTGGTCTCAGTTGGAAAATACTCCCGCCACTATCGGCGAAGGATCTTCTTTGAATGACGGTAGGGACGGTTATTTATATTTGACCAGAGGATTGAACACTAACGCTTATTATCGTTATAAAATATCCGAAAATATTTGGGAGACTATAGATAATTTTCCCGGACAAATAAATGTTGGCGGAGTCGGTGCCGCGACCGGTGACAGAATTTGGTCAACCGCCGGAACAGGCACAAATTCTTATGTTGACGGATTGTACAGCTACGTGGTCGGTTCCGAAGAAAACGGTACGGCTTTTCAGAAAAGAGGAAATTATGTTTCCGAATCAATTGATTTGTTGTCCGTTTATCGATGGGCCAATTTGGAAATGGGTTACGTTGTTCCCCAAAATACCAGCATTAATGTTTATACCAGAACCTCCGCCAATCAAACAGATTGGTCAAACTGGGATTTGGCTATCAACAGAAAGAATATCGGAACAAATAGATACTCATATGATATCAATAGCCCGGTTGATGATTATATTCAATTAAAAGTGGAACTTTTTTCCGGGGATCAAGTTTTTTCCCCGACTGTTACAGATTATAAGATAAATTATTATCAAGATATTCAAGCGCCGAGCAATCCGAATACGGTAAGCGCTTATAGTGATAATACTAAGGCGACTTCTGTTATCTCGAACTCTTGGTACGCTTATTCCAATCCTTATTTTGAATGGCCGGCCGATGAAGCGACCGGAGGAGCTTCCGACGGTTCGGGTGGTTCGGGGGTGACGGGTTATTGGGTTTATTTCGGAGTTAATTCCGGCGCCGATCCTTTTGTGGATGGAGCATATCAAACTGCGACAAATTATACCGCTCTAAATTTAACCCCGGGACAAAATTATTATTTATTGATAAAAGCCGTTGACGATGCCGGAATGATTCCCGCTCAAGCGTTCAATGCTTTTAATTATCGTTGGGATAATATCGCGCCTTCGAATCCGAGCGATATTTCGGTTACGCCGGCCGGCTTTACCGCCATAGATAATTATCAGTTCTTGTGGAATAATGATATTGCTGATGAGCATTCGGGCGTACAAAAAATTCAATATCGAACCGGCGGAGACGAGGAGGATGTTTGGTTTGATTTGGAAAATATTTCCGATATCTCTCTGACCATACCAAACGCCGAGCATATTACCGGCGCTTATCAATCCGGAAAAAACTGGTTGTATTTGAGAGTGATTGACAATGCCGGAAACGCTTCGATGCCAATTAATCAGGAATATTATTTTAGCGCCGATGCCCCTACTCCGCCGGAGAATTTAATTGTGAATCCGAGTTATTCGACCGAAAACTCTTTTTCTTTCGAATGGGACCAACCGGCTTCGTTTATCGGGGAAGCGAATAAATTAAAATATTATTACACGGTTAATACCTTGCCGAACGCTTTTAATGTAGTTGAGACTTCCTCTACTTTTGCCGGTCCCGGACCTTTTGCCACCCAAAAAGGAGCCAATCGTTTTTATGTGGTAGCCAAAGATGAAGCGGGTAATATTGATTATAGTCTGTATTCTTATGTTGACTTTACAGCTGATACATCCGCTCCCGGATCTCCGGTTAATGTCCAGATATTTGACACTTCGGACAGGGAAAATGCCGAATATAGCGTAGCTATCAAATGGACTCCTCCCGCGGGGGCGGATAGTAATAATTTCGCCGGATATGTGATTTATCGAGCTGATGAAGAAAGCGGAGATTATTCTAGTATTGCCACAACCTCGGGAACGGCTTATGTGGATACGGAATTACAGAGTCGAAGATATTTTTATTACATAAAAGCTAAAGATAATACTAATAATTTATCGGTAGCTTCCAGCGCAGTGACTATTATTCCAACAGGTAGATATACTACTGCACCGGCATTGATTCAAGAACCGACGGTGAAGACGCAATCATTTGTGGCCACTTTCAATTGGGGAACCAGCCGTGTAGCCAGTTCTTTTGTCGAATATGGAAAAAGTATTTCCTTGGGAGAAACTAACGGGCAAGTGGATAGCGTAACTGATCATGAAGTAATTGTTAACGGTTTGAGTGCCGGGACTAAATATTTTTATAAAGTTAAATTTATTGATCCCGATGGCAATATCGGAACTTCGGAAGTGGGCAATTTTACCACTTTGCCGCCACCCGTAGTGTCTGAATTTGCCGTGACTGATATAAAACTTGATTCGGCTATCGTATCTTGGAAAACCAATACTTCGGCTACTTGTATTTTAAAATACGGAATTGGAAGTCTTTCAAACACAATAGAAGAGACTAGCGGTGCCTCAAATCATATTCAAAAAATAACCGGCTTAGTGGCGGAAACCGGATATCAGGCTCAAGTTGAATGTGAAGATGGAGATTTAAACAGCTTTAATTCCGACCAATATACTTTTGCTACTCCGGTTAAGCCGGTAGCCACTGATATTAAAGTTGAAAATATAGAAAATGTTGATGTGCCTACAATTCTAGTCGAATACAAAACTAATATTAATGCTACAACCAGAATTAATTTTAAACATAATGAAGAAGTTACGCCACATAACTTTTTTATCGAGGATAAAGTAACCGAGCACAGAGCGGAGCTAACCGGATTGGATCCGGCCAAAGAATATGTTTTGACCATTTTCGGAACCGATGAAAACGGAATCGAATTGGATCCGATTGAACAAAAAATAACCACCAAATCCGATTCTCGTCCGCCGGAAATAACGGTCAATCGGGCAGTGGGAAAAGTTTTGGGCAGAGGTGCCAGTTCCCAAGCTAACTTATATGTTAAAATAGAAACAAACGAACCGACTAAGTTGAAAATTAAATATACCAAGGGAGCATCAATTTCCGGATTTGATCAGTCTACCGGAGAAGATCCTTTGAATACTTATCACTTGATGACTATTCCGGCGGAAGTCGGTCAAATGTATAGTTATAAGGCGGAGGTTTTTGATGAGGCGGGTAATCTGACAAACTCCAAAGTTTCGACTATAATAGTGGAAGACGCTAAGTCCTCCGCTTCGGAGATAATTATTGGTACTACAACCAAACAGTTCGGATGGTTGTCTGAATTATGGAACAGATAAACAAAAAAACAGCGGTAAAAATAGAAAATATAAAAAAGAGTTTTCATGTTGGAGAGAATGACATTCCGGTACTTTTTGGCATTGATGCAGAAATTTACGAAGGCGAATTTGTGATGTTGGTTGGTCCGAGCGGTTGTGGAAAATCAACTTTGTTGCACACTATTTATGGTTTGGAGCAACCGACAGAAGGGGAGGTTTTTATCGACGGGGAGGGAATATGGTCTCATACTAAAAATTGGAGAGCTCATTTTAGAAATGAAAAAGTGGGATTTATTCCTCAACAAACTTTTTGGATAAAATCGCTTTCAGTGATTGAAAATATGGCTATCCCGGCTGTGATTGCGGGAGAATCTTTTCATAGTGGCATAGAAAGGGCGGCCAAATTGATAGAATTGGTAGGAATGAGTAAGTGGGCGGATTATCGACCTTATGATCTTTCCGGAGGACAGCAACAAAGAATCGCTTTGGCGCGTTCGCTCCTTTTAAATCCCCGTTTTATTATCGCCGATGAACCGACCGGCAATCTGGATCAAAAGGCCGGGGATACATTGTTAACTTTGCTTCAGGAGATAAATAGGAAATTTAATATCACAATTTTGATGGTGACTCATGATCAGGATCAATATAAATTTGCGTCAAGAATTATAAAGATGGTAGACGGAAAAATAGTTTCGGACGAACACAATAAGCATAGTATGAATAATATCTCCGGTATAGATGTCAAAAATCTGGCTTCAATAATAGAATAAATATTATTTTATTAAAAAAATAAACCCCAGCAATTGCGGATTTCTTTTTTCAATATTTGTAGTAACATTTTAGTAGTTATGAACAGGTATGGTAACTGCTTAGGAAAATAAATTTAAT
>JAVEQZ010000074.1:0-3788 GCA_034007405.1 Candidatus Moraniibacteriota bacterium
GAAGGTTTTTATTATGACTTTGATCTTCCTCGTACCTTGATTCCGGAAGATTTGGAAATTCTAGAAGAAAAAATGCGCGCGCTTATCAAAGCCGATCACCCTTTTGAAAAAAGAGATATTTCTATCGAGGAGGCCTTGGAAAGTTTTACTAAGCTCAATCAAACTTACAAAATAGAATTAATCAATGACTTGAAAGATTCCGGAGAAACTTCCGTTTCCGTTTATAAATCCGGCCATTTTACCGATTTGTGTCGCGGACCGCATATCGAATCAACCGGCCAAATCAATGCCCAGGCTTTTAAGCTGACCAAAGTTTCCGGCGCTTATTGGAAAGCGGACGAAAAAAATCCTCAAATGCAGAGGATTTACGGAGTAGTTTTCGAGGACAAAAAAGAATTAAAGAATTATCTCCATCAAATTGAAGAAGCTAAGAAAAGGGATCATCGCAAACTGGGCAAAGAATTGGATCTGTTTCATATCGACGAAAAAGTCGGCTTGGGCCTACCGCTTTGGCATCCCAAAGGAGCGATTCTTTGGCGAGTAATCGAGGATTTTTGGTATCAAGAACATCTCAAAAATGATTATGAATTGGTCCGCACTCCGCATATTGGAGGCAAAAACCTGTGGGAAACTTCCGGCCATTGGGGATTTTACAACGCCAGTATGTATCCGCCGATTGAAATCGGACAAACTTTGGAAGAAAGACAAAATAAAATCGAAGCCAAGGAAAGCGAAGAATATCTGCTCAAACCGATGAATTGCCCTTTCCATGTCCAAATTTTCAAAAGCGCCCCTCGCTCTTATCGAGAGTTGCCTTTTCGCTGGGCGGAATGCGGAACTGTTTATCGCTACGAAAAAAAGGGCGAACTTTCGGGCTTGACCAGAGTGCGAGGTTTTACTCAAGACGACGCGCATATTTTTTGCCAAAAAGAACAAGTTGAGGACGAACTGAAAAAAGTTATCGATTTTATCCTCTTTATCTATCAGTCTTTCGGTTTCAAAAAAGAAGATGTTAAAGTATTTCTTTCCCTGCGAAATCCGGAGGATACCTCCAAATACGCCGGCGATGACGAGGGTTGGGAGTTTACCGAAAAAGTTTTGCGTCAAGTGGCGACGGAGAAAAAGCTGGACTTTGTCGAAGAAGCGGGAGAAGCGGCTTTTTAC
Source organism: Candidatus Moraniibacteriota bacterium (assembly GCA_034007405.1). Classification (GTDB taxonomy): domain Bacteria; phylum Patescibacteriota; class Minisyncoccia; order Moranbacterales; family UBA9337; genus UBA9337. Next base: position 1,165 of record JAVEQZ010000074.1, read on the forward strand.
GGCCCCAAATTGGATTTTAAAGTCAAAGATAGCTTGGGCAGACTTTGGCAATGTTCCACTTTGCAATTCGACTTCAATCTTCCGCCCAGATTTGAAATGAGTTTCAAAAATAACCAAGGTCAAGAAGAAAGGCCTTATGTCTTACATCGAGCATTGTTTGGCTCATTTGAACGATTTATCGGCTTACTAATCGAACACTATGCCGGCGCCTTTCCGACCTGGCTCTCTCCGGTGCAAATTTCCATCGTACCGGTAAGCGAAAAATTCAACGCTTACGCTCAAGAAATAAAAGAAACTCTCCGCCAACAAGGTTTGCGAGTTAGTTTAAATTTGAAAGATGAAAGTTTGGGCAAGAGAATTCGAGAAGAAGAAAAAGAAAAAATTCCCCATATCCTGATCGTCGGGGAAAAAGAAGTCGAGGACAAAACGGTAACGGTTCGCTCCCGCGGAATTGAAAAACAACAAACCCTTTCGTTGGATAAATTTATTGAAAAGATTTCAAAAGAAATCGCAGAAAAAAAATAAACCCAAAAGACAAAAATAAAAAATTAGGGGTTGGACCGTCCATTGATGGTCTAACCCCTAAAAATTTCCGCAAATAATTTTTTGATTTATTTTACTTCCCGCAACACTTCTTATACTTCTTGCCACTTCCGCAAGGGCAAGGATCATTACGACCGACAGTATTGGTGTTAACGATCGGCTTGCGCTTGGGCTCATCGCCGGAACTGCGATTTTCATTGGCGTTTTCACGTAATTTTTTTAGCGCGCCGAATTGTTCCACTTCATCCGTCGCTCCGCTAAAGCGTAAATCCTCCGCTTGGCGCGGAGCTTCTTCTCTGGAGACTGCTTCAATTTTAAAGATAGTATTGACAACATTGTTGCGAATATTGTGCATCAAAATAGTGAAAAGATTAAAAGATTCCTTTTTGTATTCAATCAAAGGATCTCGCTGACCATAACCGCGCAGACCGATTCCCTGGCGCAAATAATCAATTTCGTCCAAATGATTCATCCAAAGAGTATCGATAGTTTGCAACATCACCGCCTTTTCGATATTTTTCATATTTTCCTCCCCTAGCGATTTTTCTTTGCGCGCCAAACTTTTTTTAAACTCTCCGAACAAAAATTCGATTGCATCAGTTATTTTTTGCGATTCATTTTTAGTTTTATCGATGGCAATCTGGCGAATTCTTTTTTGAGTCGCCTCATCCAAGCTTGTCAGAGCGCTTAATTCTTTGTAAATAGAATCGGTATCCCAATTTTCTTTGGCGATGGTGGCATATTTGGAAACAGTGTTTTTTATCTCCTCGTTAATCATTTTCAAGAGAGAATCTTTAACATTTTTGTTTTCCAAAATTTCTCGACGCTTTTTATAAATCACTTCTCGTTGCTTATTCATCACATCGTCATAATCCAAAACATGTTTACGAATATCAAAGTTGAAACCTTCAATCTTGGACTGAGCCGATTCGATAGTTTTGGAAATAATCGCGTTTTGAATCGGTTGATCCTCAGGTAACTTTAATCTATCCATCATATCCTTCATCTTATCTCCTCCGAAACGACGCATCAACTCATCTTCCAAAGAAACATAAAATTGACTCACTCCCGGATCCCCTTGGCGTCCGGCCCGCCCGCGAAACTGATTGTCAATGCGACGCGCTTCGTGCCTTTCGGTTCCCAAAATAAACAACCCGCCCAATTCTTTGACTCCCTCGCCTAACTTAATATCCGTTCCTCGACCGGCCATATTGGTGGCAATCGTAATTGCCCCTTTTTGTCCGGCATTGGCGATAATTAGCGCTTCTCGCTCATGTTGCTTGGCATTAAGAACTTCGTGCTTAATTCCCGCTTTAACCAAAAGAGAACTTAAATATTCCGATTTTTCAATCGCAATCGTTCCCACCAAAACCGGCTGACCGGTAGAGCTGATTTTTTTGATATCTCCAACAATCGCTTCAAATTTACCCTTTTCCGTTTTATAAATAATATCCGCCAAATCTTTACGGTTCATTTTTTTGTGTGTCGGGACTTCCATCACGTCCAATTTATAAACTTTGGCGAATTCTTCGGCGCTGGTCAAAGCGGTTCCGGTCATTCCGGCCAACTTTTTGTAGATTCTAAAATAATTTTGAAAAGTAATGGTCGCCAAAGTGCGAGATTCTCTTTGCACCGCCACACCCTCTTTGGCCTCGATAGCTTGATGCAATCCCTCGCTGTAGCGTCGACCTTCCATCAATCTTCCAGTGAAGTCATCCACAATAATCACCTGTCCGTCTTTGACGATGTAATCTTTTTCTATTTTAAATAAGACATGAGCTTTAAGCGATTGCTCCAGATGATGGACATAAATTATCCGACCGGTTTCGTATAAATTATCGATGTTAAGAAATTTTTCCACTTTGGAGATTCCCTCTTCGGTCAAATTGACATTGCGCTCTTTTTCATCCGTTTTATAATCCACTTCGGCTTTGAGACGAGGAATAATCTGCGCAAACTGCTGATAAAGTTTGGTGGATTCGGTGTCCGGGGCGGAAATTATCAGAGGCGTCCTGGCTTCATCGATCAAAATCGAATCCACCTCATCGACAATCGCATAATGCAACTGACGCTGACTCATC
>JAVEQZ010000075.1:0-3779 GCA_034007405.1 Candidatus Moraniibacteriota bacterium
ATGAAAACTTTTGTCGCAAAAAAGATAAAAAATAAAGAGGGCAAGATAGTTTGGTGGAAAGCTCTTTTGATGGTGGCCTTTTTCGGTTTTTTGACGGCGGTTTTGGTAGTCATCGGTGTTTTCGCTTACTTTATCAAGGATTTGCCCGATCCCAATAAAGTAAATAAAAGAGTGGTGGCTGAGTCAACCAAGATTTATGACCGAACCGGTAATCATATCCTTTATGAAATTCACGGAGAAGAGCGAAGGACCTTGATTTCTTTTGAGGATATGCCCCAGAGTGTGCGTTGGGCAACGATTGCTTCCGAGGATCAGGATTTCTATTCTCATTACGGGATAAAATTTTCTTCTATCGCCAGGGCAGCTATAAAAGATTTTTTGCATCGGGGAGCGGCTCAGGGAGGTTCGACCATAACTCAACAATTTGTTAAAAATTCGATTTTAACTTCCGAGAAGACAATTACTCGAAAAATCAAAGAAGTTATTTTGTCTTTGGAAATTGAGCAAAAATTCAGCAAAGATGAAATTTTGAGAATGTATTTAAACGAAATACCTTACGGCTCGAACGCTTACGGGATTGAATCGGCGGCGCAAACCTTTTTTGCCAAGCCGGCCAAGGAATTGAGTTTTGATGAAGCGGCTTTGTTGGCGGTTTTGCCCAGGGCGACTTCCTTTTTTTCTCCTTTCGGCTCTCATACCGACAGGTTAAAATATAATCAGGAGGCGGTGTTGGATAAGATGGCCAATTTGGGCTATATCAGCAAGGAAGAGGCGGAAAAATATAAAGCTGAAGATGTTTTGGGTAAGATTGTGGTAAAAAGAGAAAATATCAAAGCTCCACATTTTGTAATGTATGTCAAAGAATATTTGGACAGCAAGTACGGAGCGGAAGAAATGGAAAAAGGAGGGATGAAAATATATACTACTTTGGATTGGGATAAGCAACAAATTGCGGAAAAAGCGGTAAAAGAAGGGGTGGAAAAAAATCAAGACAGATGGAATGCCGGCAATGCGGCTTTGGTGGCAATTGATCCAAAAACCGGTCAGATTTTAGCCATGGTGGGCTCAAAAGATTATTTTGAAAAGCCTTTTCCGGAAGGATGCACAGTAGGAAAAAATTGTAAATTCGAAGGACAGGTCAATGTGGCGGTCAGGGATCGGCAACCGGGTTCCTCTTTTAAACCTTTTGTTTACTTGACCGCTTTTACCAAGGGTTATTTTCCGGAAACAATTATTTATGATGTGGAAACCGATTTTAATAAAGGAAGCGAAGATAATTACATCCCGCAAAATTATGACGGGCAGTTTCGCGGTCCGATCAAAATGAAAGATGCTTTGGGAATGTCCTTGAATGTTCCGGCGGTAAAAACTCTTTATCTGGCGGGAGTAAATGATAGTATAGTAATGGCCAAAAATTTGGGAATTATCGGCTTGAATGATCCGGAAAGATACGGTTTATCACTGGTTTTAGGCGGAGGAGAGGTTCAGCTTCTTGATCATACCAATGCTTATGCCACCTTGGCCAATAACGGCAAGAAACAAACCAAGACCGCAATTTTGAGAATTGAGGATAAGGAGGGCAGTATAGTGGAGGAATTTAAAGATAAGAAAGGTGATCAGGTGGTTAAGGAGGAGTATGTGGCGATGTTGGATTCGGTTATCTCGGATAATAAAAATAGAGCTTCGGTTTTTGGCGAAAACAGCCCTTTGCGGTTTGATGATCGGCAAGTGGCGGCCAAAACCGGAACCACCAATGAATTCCGAGACGGTTGGACGATGGGTTATACCCCCGGAATCGCCGTGGGCGTTTGGGCGGGCAATAATGATAATACTCCCATGAAAGAAGGAGCGGACGGAGTGAATGTGGCGGCGCCGATTTGGAGGAGTTTCCTAGATCAGGTCTTGTCCAATTATAGCAAAGAGGAATTCCCGAAATATGACAGCGAGAAAGCGATGAAGGATATCAAAAAGGATATTTTAATCGGCAAGCTTGATACTGAGAAAAAAGTGGAGGTCTGTGAAATTCCCGGCAAGGATGACAAATGGTGTAAAGCCAATAAATATTGTCCGGAGGATGAAATAAAAGAACGAGTAGTCGCTCAATCGCACAATATTTTATGGTATGTGGACAGGGAAAACCCTCAGGGAGAAAGGCCGGAAAAGCCGGAAAAAGACCCGCAATTTGAAAGATGGGAAGAAGGGGTTAGAAACTGGTATAAGAAAAATAAGGATAAAAAAATTATTTCCGACGAAGATCTGGAGGGCGATTGTGACGAGGGGGATTTTGAAAAATATATGCCCAAAATAACAATGACCACCGACAAGAGTGGCAACAGGGTAAAAATTGAAGTTAAAGCCGATGCCCCCTTTGGGATAGAAAGTGTCAAAATTTATGTGGAGGGAGAAGAGGTTAATTCCAGCGGAAGCAGTTCCTCGAGTGTCACTTATGAAGTTCCGGATAGTAAAAATAATTCCAATTTAAAAATTGAGGCCAAAGTAATAGATGATAACGGCAATGAGGCCAAGGTAGAAGATAGTGTTTCAGTGAGTTTTTGAAGGAAAGCCAAAAAACATCCCTAAAAATCGGGATGTTTTTTAATTTAAGCAGGTGCCAAAAGGCTTGGGGAGATTTTTATAAACTTTATAAAACTTAGAATAATTGACAAACTTTATAAAGTTTGATAAAATGTCTTTATGAATATAAAAGATAAATTAAAAATAATCCAAAATGTATCCGGATTGACACAGACTCAAATTGCTACAAAAATAGGGGTTTCTTTTGTGGCGTTTAATAATTGGTGGAATGAAAAATCAGTCCCAAGAAAAAAGCAAGAACTCATTATCGATGAATTATATGAGGAATATACGGGCCAGAATATAATTCCGGAAACTGTTTTGACGGCCAAGAAGGAGCTGATTTTAAGAGAATCAAAAAAATATAAGAATATTCTGACGGTAATTCTAAAAAATCCAGATATTTATGATCAATTTTTACTTTCTTTAACATATAATTCCAATAAAATAGAAGGATCGACATTGTCCGAAGACGAAACGGCGGATATTATTTTTAACAACAAATCTATCCCCGACAAAAGCATTATAGAACAATTGGAGGTTAAAAATCATCAAGCCGCCTTGCAATATCTTTTTAAATATTTAAATGATGATAAAAAAATAAATGAAGACTTATTGCTAAAGCTACACAGTATCTTGATGAACGGAATAAGGGAGGATGCCGGTTTATATCGTCGGCACGGCGTGAGGATAGTCGGCGCAAATGTGCCTACTGCGAATTATATCAAAGTGCCTTTGTTGATGGGAGATATTTTTATTGATATAAATAAAAAGCAAAAGGATATTATTGCGCATGTGGCGGATATTCATGCCCGATTCGAAAAAATCCATCCTTTTTCCGATGGCAACGGGAGAATCGGCAGATTAATTTTGTCGGCTATGTTAATTGAAAAAAATATTGCCCCGGCGGTAATAAAGGAAGAAAGAAAAGGGCTTTACTGTACTTGCTTGCGAAGAGCTCAGATTAAGGAGGATTTTACGCAGCTGGAGGATTTTATTTGCCAAGCTGTTGTGGCGGGTTTTGAGATTATCGGTAGAAAATAAAAAAAGTTTTCGGTACTTAGTGAGTTTTTGAAGAGCGGTTTATATAAAAACACCTAAAAATAAAAAATAAAGGTGTTTTTATTTTTTCAGCCAAAAGAACTAACGTTTTTATGCGGTGCGTGTTTGAATTGTGAGGCTTTATTACTAACAATTTTACTACT
>JAVEQZ010000013.1:0-17888 GCA_034007405.1 Candidatus Moraniibacteriota bacterium
GGAGTTTGCATAAATTTTTTAAAAATATTTAAATTACTATTATATTATAACATATTATTAAATCAAAAAAACCACCTCACGAACAGGCGGTTTTTTATTCAAAGATTTTTTCTGTAAAATTATCTAATCTCCACTCCCGGACCCATAGTCGAACAAATTACAATCTTGGTTATCAATTTTCCTTTGACGGCTTCTTGTTTGGCTTTTTCCAAAGCATCGATAAACGCTTCCAAATTTTCCTTCAATTGAGCCTCGCTAAAAGAAATTTTTCCGATTACTTGGTGAACGTTACCGGTATTGTCGTTTTTAAAACTAACCTTTCCTTTCTTGAGCATCTCCACCGCTTCTTTGATTTTGTCGGTTACAGTATCGGTCTTGGGATTGGGCATCAAGCCTTTCGGTCCCAAAATCTTGGCAATTTGAGCAAGTTTGGGCATCATTTCCGGAGTAGCCACCAAAACATCGAAATCTATTTTCCCCTTCTTGATTTCATCGATCATTTCCTCTCCCATCACCACATCTGCCTTGGCATCCTTGGCTTCTTTGGCTTTGGTACTTGTAATTACGGCAATTTTTTTGGTCTTACCGGTTCCGTGAGGAAAAACCACCGAACCCCTCAATTGTTGATCACCTTTCTTGGGATCAATGCCGGTTTTGACATGAACTTCAATCGACTCATCAAACTTGGCTACTTTGTTTTCTTTTACCAGCGCCAAACCTTCTTCGACAGAATAAACTTTTTTCTCGATTTTTTCCGCCACTCCTTTATATTTTTTTCCTCTTCGCATATTTTTTCGTGGTCCATACATGTACGTAAATAATTACGTAACACTCCCACAAATTAAATTAATTAAATCATTCTTATTACAAATCCTCACCTTCTGAGATTCTCACATTCTCAAACTCCCAACTTCCCGAATTCCTAATTACTCAACTTTTATTCCCATTGAACGAGCGGTTCCTTCAATAATCTTCATTGCCCCTTCCACATCATCCGCATTCAAATCCTCCATTTTCTTTTCCGCAATTTCCCTTACTTGGTCTTTGGTAACTTTACCAACCTTATCCTTCAAGGGATTACCGGCACCTTTCTCTACACCGGCCGCTTTTTTTAATAAATCGGAGGCGGGAGAAGTCTTCATCACGAAAGAAAAGCTCCTATCCTCATTAACGGAAATTTCCACCGGCACAATATCGCCCATTCTATCTTTGCTTTTATCATTAAATTGAGAACAAAAATCTTGAATATTTACTCCGTGCTGTCCCAAGGCCGGTCCCACCGGAGGAGCCGGATTGGCTTTGCCAGCCGGTATTTGAAGTTTTATAACAGTTTTTACTTTTGCCATTTTATTAGTTAGTTAGCTATTAGCTTCTTAGCTAGTAGTTAATTCTTATTTATAATATTTAGCTTCTTAGCTGGTAGTTAAGTTAGTTTGTTGTATTTAGTTTCTTAGTCAGTATATTTTTTGACTAACTAGGCTACAAGCTAACCCCTACAAGCTACTTGATTATATTTTCTTAATCTGTAAAAAATCCAATTCGACCGGCGTTTCACGACCGAAAATCGAAACTGAAACTTTAACCTTGCCTCTTTCCTCGTCGATTTCCTTAATCTTCCCTTCATGCTCCTTAAACGGTCCGTCGATAATTTTGACCGATTCGCCTTCTTTGATGTCCATCTTATATTTCGGCTCAGCCACTCCGATTCTTTTTTTGAGATTGTTTATCTCTTCCATACTGATAGGAGTCGGAGTGGTTCCCAATCCGATAAAACCGGTTACATTGGGAGTGTTACGTACCACATACCAAGAAGCATCAGTTACAATCATATCCACCAAAACATATCCGGGATAAATTCTCTCTTCCACGGTCACTCTTTTGCCGCTCTTAATCTTGATTTTTTTCTCCTTGGGTACAATGACATCAAAAATCAGATCCTGCATATCCATAGATTCGATTCTTTGCTTCAAATTGTAAGCCACATTGTCCTCATAACCCGAGTAAGTATGCAAGACATACCAAGAACGCCCGTGGTGTTGACTTTGCTTTGCCATTTTATTAGATAGCTAGCTATTAGCTTTTTAGCTATTAGTTGCACTTAATTTATTAGTAATTAGCTCTTTAGCAAGTGACATTTAGCGGGCTTTGTGGAAAAAATTATATTTCCAAAAAGCTACCGACTAATTACCTACAAGCTATTTTATTATAAACTTCTTCAGGATCATCCCGAATAAATAGTCCAGTCCGCCCAAAAATAAGGCCACCGCCAAACTGACTCCGATTATGATCAATGTATAATTCAGAGTTTGTTTTTTGGTCGGCCAATTGACTTTCATCAGTTCCGCCTTGGCATCCAAAATAAAATCGTAAATTTTTTTCATTTTTTTAAATTTAAGGCTCTAAATAAAACCTTTTTTAAAAAGCCTTGAGAGGCTTTTTTATAGATTAACTATATAGCAAAAAACCGACTTTGTCAAACGCTTTATTTTCTTTTATTTTCAAAAAATCAAAGACAACATTCTTGATCCGCTCCAATCCTCGAAATGACTAGGCTCTGGAAACATATTCACCCTTTTCGGTATTAACAACAATTTTATCCCCCTTATTGATAAATAACGGAGTGGTTATTTTGGCTCCGGTCTCCACTGTCACCAATTTATCTCCGCTGGAAGCGGTGTCACCCTTGATTCCCGGAGGCGCTTCGACTACGGTTAATTCAACTTTGACCGGCAATTCAATATTGATAGGACTACCGTTAAAATTAATAATTGAAACCTCCACCCCCTCCACCAAATAATCGGCCATTTCTCCAATCACCTTTTTGGGCAGAAAAAATTGTTCATAGTTGGCCGTATCCATAAAGGTAAAACCGTTTCCGTCCTGATAGAGATATTGGGCGTAAGTTTTTTCTATATCCGCTTCGTCCACCTTATCGGCCCCCTGAAAAGTTTTTTCCAAAACTGCACCGGTAACCAAATTTTTCAATTTGGTTCGCAAAACTGCTCCGGCCCGACCCATCTTGGAATGTTCATCCCAAATAACCTTGAAAGGTTCGCCCTCCACCACAATATTTTTTCCCGCTTTTATTTTTGAAATATTTAACATGAATTTAAGTTAAAAATTCAAAGTGCAAAGTTCAAAATTACAGTCTAAAATTCAAAGTTTTAAAAATCAAAAAATTTTTAATTTTGAATTGAAACTTTTAACTTTTAATTTTTAATTTTGAATTATTTAATCACAATCGGTGTTATCGCCATTATTCTCGATCGCTTAATCGCCCGAGTCAAAATTCTTTGATGCTTGGTGCAAGTTCCGAATCTGCGAGGCGGATAAATTTTTCCCTGAGAATTGACAAATCTTCTCAATAAATCGGCATTTTTATAATCAATTTTATCAACTTTGTCCTGACAAAATTGACAAGTCTTTTTTTCTATCATTTTTTTATGGCTTAAATATATATTAGATATAATTTAATATACTAAGCTTATTTTAACTGCATAACTTAAGTATTTTATTCGAGTCATTCGGATTCTTATTCGAAAATTAGAATCATCCTTTAATTAAAACGGCACATCTTCTATTTTTATCTCTTCTTGCTCTTCATCCAGATTGATAGTCGGGATTTCTTCCTCCGCCGGAGTCGGAGCTGGTGACGGATTATTGGCCGGGGTATTTTGATTTTGCTTGGTCGGAGCGACATTATTACTTGCCGGTCGAGCGGAATTATAGCCACCCTGTCCGGCGCCTTGCGGTTTTGCGCCGAATTGCATCTCTGTAGCAACAATCTCGGTCACTCTTCTCTCCACATTATCTTTGCCGACATAGCTTCTGGTTTGCAATCTTCCCTCAAAAAAAGCCTCCTGACCCTTAACCAAATATTGACCGGCAACTTCGGCCAATTTTCCGAAAATTACGATATTATGAAATTCGGTGTTTTCTTGTTTTTGTCCGTTTTTATCGGTCCAAAAGCTATTGGTAGCCAAAGAGATGCTGGCCACGGTCGAACCGGTATTAGTGGTTCTAATTTCGGGATCGCGAGTCAGACGACCCACCAAAGTCACTTTATTGATATTCATATTTTTTTGAAAACAAAAACTCGGTTTTTATTTTCGATTTAAGAATTATATATTTAGGATCTCATCCAACTTCTCATCAATGTCGTCTCCCAAAATATTTTCTGCTTCTTTTTTCTTGGCAACTTTTTTCTTCGGTTCGGCCTTTTTTTCTTTCGGCGCGGATTCTTCATTTTTCTCTTTCTTCTCCTCTACTTTTTCCTTCTTAACTTCCTCAATCTCTTCCTTTTTTACTTCTTCTTTCTCGGCTAAGACAACCTCCGCCTTCTTTTCTTCAACTTTTTCGGTTATTTTTTCTTCTTTCGGCTTTTCCTCTTTTTTGAATTCTCGTTTTTCTTCCGCAACTTTTTCTTCGCTCAATTCCAAATCTTTCAAAGGTGGCAAATCGTCGGTTTTAATCAAAATATAGCGCAAAAGATTTTGATTGAAACGCAATTCTTTGTTTATTTCTCCCATTATATCATAATCCGGATACAATTCCTCTCGCTCGTCCTTGGAAGGAATGGTAAATCTTCTGGCTACATAAGTACCCCTCTTTTCTCCCTTGATTTCATAGGCCATTCTTCTTTTGCGCAAAAATTCCCCCTCCGAAAAAACACCTTTGTGTTTGGTAATTATACCCTCGATTTCCGGTCTGATTTTTTCCAAATCAGCCTCTTTTGACTCTCCGATGAGATAACAAATTTCGTATTCCATATTTTTTTCAAACAATTAATACCTGTATCAGATAAAAACTGCTCTGAATTATTAAAAAAATAAACTTACCAAAAAAGTCCGACTTTGGTAAGTTTATCGGATGTCTTATCCTTCTCAAAAGGAAGGCGAAACACCCCGGGACTTTTTTGATTGTAATCAAACGATATCGGGCAAAATTTATTATTCAATCTAAAAAATTGAATTTATTTTCCTCTGCACCGATTACTACCAGCTTAACAACCTCTCACTTAAATGTCAACCGACTTAGTCATTATCGCGAAAACCGCTTCCGGCCGGAATTAATCTTCCGATAATCACATTTTCTTTAAGGCCTTTCAAAGTATCTTCTTTGCTTTCCACGGAAGCATTGATCAACACTCTGGCGGTTTCAATAAAGGAAGCCGCACTCAAGAATGATTCGGTGGAAAGAGCCACTTTGGTAATTCCCAGAATAACCGGCTTGCCTTTGGCTGATTTCTTTCCTTTACCTTTGGCTTTTTCGTTGACCGTTTCAAATCTCTCTCGACTGACCACATCGCCCGCCAACAACTCAGTCTCACCGGAATCATCCACTTTTATTCGGCTCAACATTTGTCGAATGATAACCTCAATATGCTTGTCATTGATACCCTCTCCTTGGGAAGCGTAAATTTCTTGAATTTCCCGGACAATGTATCGGTGAACCGCTTCATAACCCATCACTTTATAAAGTTTCTTCAAATCGATATGCCCTTCTGACAAAACCGCACCTTGCGGCACCAATTCGCCCTGGGAAACTTTTATCGTGGCATTGGCGGGAAGTTGATATTCCTTTACTTCTTTTTTGTCCTCGGCTGATTCTATCTTAATAGTGGTGTATTTACCCTTGGCGTCGGTCTCGATACTTCTGACATTTCCGCTCACTTCCGAAATCAAAGCCTCTCCCTTGGGCGGACGCACTTCAAAAATTTCTTCCACTCGAGGTAAACCTTGGGTAATATCCGAACCGGCTACTCCTCCGATATGGAAGGTACGCATAGTAAGCTGGGTGCCGGGCTCTCCGATCGCCTGAGCCGCTACAATTCCAACCGCTTCACCCTTCTTGACCAATCCGCCTCTACCCAAATCCAATCCGTAACATTTTTGACAAACGCCGACTCGAGTTTTACAACTAACCACACTTCTAATTTTAACTTTTTCAATATTGCATTTTTCAATCTCCTTGGCTTGTTCGGCAGTTACCAACTCACCTTTACCGGCCAATTTTTTCTTGCTCTTAGGATCGATTATTTCCTCCAAAAGAGTTCTTCCCGCCACTCTATCGGCAAAACTTTGACCGATTCTATCGGAATCCTCTTTGTATAGATAAGCGCCTTCTTTGTCTCCGCAATCTTCTTCTCTAACCACAATATCTTGACTCACATCCACCAAGCGACGAGTCAAATATCCGGCGGTAGCGGTTCTGAGCGCCGTATCAGCCATACCTTTTCTGGCTCCGTGAGTGGACATAAAATATTCCAACACATTCAAACCTTCTTTGAAGGAGCTCTTGACCGGCAATTCCATCGTTTCACCGCTGGCGTCCGCCATCAAACCTTTCATACCGGTCATCTGTACCACCACCGATTCGCTTCCTCTCGCTTTGGAATACACCATGGCGTAAACCGGACCTTCTTTGTCCAAAGTTTCTCGCACCTTGTCGGTAATTCTGTTTTTGGCCTCGTTCCAGATTTCAATCGATTTATTTTTCTTCTCTTCGGCGGTCAAAAGACCCATATTGTATTGATCCATCACCAAATTTATTTTTTCTTCCGATTCCCTCAAAATACTTTCTTTTTCCTCAGGTACCGCCAAGTCATCCATTCCCCAACTGATTCCCGATTTTCCGGCTGCTTTGAAACCGAGATTTTTTACACTATCCACAAATTCGGCTGTGCGCTCTTGCCCGACGGCCACAATCATTTTGGAAACTATTTTTTTCAATTCTCCCTTGGTCATTTCAGCATTGACAAATCTCAATTCCTCAGGCAAAAGCTCATTAAACATAATTCTTCCGACCGAAGTCTCCAATAATTCCCCGTTCATAACAACTTTGATTTTGGAATTAATTTTCAAATGACCCAATTGATGCGCCATCAAAGATTCTTCGATTGAAGAAAAAGCTTTAATTTTTTCGTCTTTGGATTCTTTGATGTGAGTCAAATAATAAATACCTAAAACAATATCCAAAGTCGGGATGGTAATCGGGTCACCGCTGGCCGGCTTCAAAAGATTTTTGGAAGAAAGCATCATATTGGCGCTCTCTTCGCGCGCTTTGTCGGTCAATGGAACATGAACCGCCATCTGGTCCCCGTCAAAGTCCGCGTTAAAGGCGCTACAAACCATCGGATGAAGCTGGATCGCCTTACCCTCGATAAGCACCGGTTGAAAAGCCTGAATAGAAAGACGATGCAAGGTGGGGGCGCGATTCAAAAGCACATAATGTTTTCGAATAATGTCATCCAAAATTTCATAAGCGATTTCGGTATCCGTATCCACCATTCGACCCGCCATTCTTACATTATGGGCATGCTCTTTTTCAATTAACTTGTTGATAATAAAAGGTTTAAACAATTCCAAAGCCATCTTTTTGGGCAAACCGACTTGGTGAAGTTTCAATTGCGGTCCGACCACAATCACACTTCGACCGGAGTAATCGACTCTTTTTCCCAAAAGGTTTTGACGAAAGCGACCTTGCTTTCCTTTGAGCGAATCCGCCAAAGATCGCAAAGGTCTTTTTTGCCCGGTAGAAGCCGCCACAGAAGCGTGCGAACGACGCATACTGTTATCAAACAAAGAATCCACCGCTTCTTGCAACATTCTTTTTTCGTTTCTGGTAATAACTTCCGGCGCTCCCAAGCTGATTAATTTTTTCAAACGATTGTTACGATTGATAATTCTTCGATACAAATCGTTCAAATCGCTGGTAGCATAACGACCTCCGTTAAGCGCCACCATTGGGCGAAGATCCGGCGGAATAACCGGAATAACAGTCGGAAACATCCATTCCAATTCCAAACCGGAATCCTTGAAGCCTTGCAAAAGCTTGATTCTTCTGATTATTTTTTGATCGGTGGATTTTCCGGCTTCGATTAATTCTTTTTTTAATTGAGTAATAGCGGAATCAATATTCAGATTAGACAGCAAAGAACGAATTGCTTCCGCTCCGATTCCGGCGGTAAAAACCTGTCCGGCTTGCGAAGAAAGATTGAAATAATCCACTTCCGACAAGACTTGAAACAATTTTAAGTTTTTGACTTCGTTGGCGATATAGTCGTATTGACTTTTGATATCTTCCTCTTTGACCGACGCTTCAGCTTCGTCTTTAATTTCACTTTTGACCTTTTTGATTTTATTCTTATATTCTTTTTTGGCCTGCTCAAGGAAATCTCTTTTCTTTTCTTCATCTACACTAGTGACAATGTAGGCGGAAAAATAGACCACTCTTTCCAAATTTTGATAAGAGAGTCCCAATGCCAAACCGACTCGAGAAGGCACACTGCGCAAAAACCAAATGTGAGAAACCGGCACCGCCAATTGAATGTGTCCCATTCTCTCTCTTCGCACGCTGGACTTGGTCACTTCCACTCCGCATTTATCGCAAACTATCCCCTTATAACGAATTCTTTTGTATTTTCCGCAATAACACTCCCAATCCTTGGCCGGACCGAAGATTTTTTCGCAAAAAAGACCGTCTTTTTCGTAGCGCTGAGTCCGATAGTTGATAGTCTCGGGCTTGGTCACCTCGCCTTTGGACCAACCCAAGATTTTGTCCGGGCTGGCAAGACTTAAGCGGACACTTTTGAAATCACTTACTCCTGTATTATTTTCCATAAGTTTTGGAAAAGATTAGTCAAAACCAGTTTTGGTTTAATGAACTAACTTGAAATATTATGAAGTTATTTAAAAATTAGAAATTATTTATTCCTCACCTTCTTGACTCTTTTTGATTCCTGTCAATTCCACATCCATACACAAGCCTTTTAGTTCATTAACCAAAACATGGAAAGAAGCCGGGATGCTCGGACTGCTGATTTTTTCTCCCTTGATGATAGATTCGTAAGCGCTGGATCTTCCTCTAACATCATCGGATTTAATCGTCAACATTTCCTGCAAAGTGTAGGCCGCTCCATAACCTTCAAGCGCCCATACCTCCATCTCTCCGAAACGCTGTCCTCCGAATTGAGCTTTTCCTCCCAAAGGTTGCTGAGTAATCAAAGAATAAGGTCCGATTGAACGCATATGCATCTTGTCGTCGATCAAATGGTTCAGTTTCATAATATACATCACTCCGACTGTCGATTCATTATCAAAATATTCTCCGGTTTTTCCGTCAACCAATCTTACTTTTCCATTCTCGGGAAGTCCGGCTTTTTTTAATTCAGCCTTAATATCTTCTTCGGTTACTCCGTCCAAAGCCGGAGTAGCTACATTATAACCGAGTTTCGAAGCCGCCCACCCCATATGAATTTCCAAAATCTGACCGATATTCATACGACTGGCCACACCCAAAGGATTCAAGATAACATCCATCGGAGTTCCGTCCGGCAAATGAGGCATATCTTCAACCGGAGCGATTCTGGAAATAACACCTTTATTTCCATGTCTTCCGGCCAATTTATCTCCCACCGCCACTCTTCTCAATTGAGCGACAGAAACTTGAATTTTTTTGATCACACCGGTGGAAAGCTTATCCCCTTGCTCTCTGGAAAAAACTCTCACATCCACCACTTTGCCGTGCTTGCCGTGAGAAAGATACAAAGAAGAATCCTTAACATCTCTGGATTTTTCACCAAAAATAGCCCTCAACAATCTCTCTTCCGCCGTCAAATCACCCTCTCCTTTGGGAGTGATTTTGCCGACCAAAATATCTCCGGAAATAATCTCGGCACCGACACGGATAATTCCTTCTTGGTCCAAATTTTTAAGCCGGTCTTCGCCGATATTGGGAATATCCCGAGTCACCACTTCCGGTCCGAGCTTGGTGTCGCGCACATCAATCGAAAAGTCCTCGATATGGATAGAACTGTATCTGTCATCATGCAACAATCTCTCCGACAAAATCATAGCGTCTTCAAAATTGTAACCCTCCCAAGGAATAAAAGCGGTTAGCACATTCTGTCCCAAAGCGATTTCTCCGTGATCGGTGGAGGCGCCGTCGGCCAACAATTGACCTTTGACCACTTTGTCTCCCACGGTTACTCGCGGGATCTGATTCATACTGGTAAAAGCGTTCGATTTGGCAAAACTCTGCAAAACATATTCCCTTTTATAAAATTTATTTTTCGCTCCGGCCGGATTTTCTTCTCTGATCACGATTCGACCGGCATCGGCCACGATTACCTCTCCGTCTTTTTTGGCCAAAACCACCTGTCCGCTGTCCGCCGCCGCTTTATCCTCGATTCCGGTACCTACCACCGGAGCTTCGGGTTTGACGCAAGAAACGGCTTGACGTTGCATATTTGAACCCATCAAAGCTCGATTGGCATCATCATGCTCCAAAAAAGGAATCATCGAAGTTGCCACCGAGATACATTGCTTGGCGGAAACATCCACAAAATCAATACTGTTTATTTCAATCATTGAAGGATGGCCCTTTACTCGCGCCTCGGCGTTTTTGGTGGTAATATTTCCGTAATCATCGGTTTTTATTCCGGCATGGGCAATAGTTTTTCTATCTTCTACGGTCGCATCGATAAATTCTATCTCTTCACTGATAAAAGGTACGACATTAATCTCGTTTTTACCGGCCTTGCTTAGCTCTTTGGCTTTTTTGGCATCAATAAAATCACCTTTTTTGCCGATTCCGTTAATATTTTCATCCAAAACTCTGTTTTCCAAAAGTT
Source organism: Candidatus Moraniibacteriota bacterium (assembly GCA_034007405.1). Lineage (GTDB taxonomy): Bacteria > Patescibacteriota > Minisyncoccia > Moranbacterales > UBA9337 > UBA9337. The sequence goes on from JAVEQZ010000013.1 coordinate 10,634, forward strand.
CGGGAGTGTTTTTGACACTTTTCACCACTTTCAAATAAGGAGTTTCCAAGAAACCGTATTTATTTATCCTTGAATAAGTGGCCATCTGACCGACTAAACCGATATTAGGACCTTCGGGAGTCTGCACCGGACAAATTCTTCCGTAATGGGAATGATGCACATCTCGAACCTCAAAGCCGGCCCTTTCTCTGGTCAAACCGCCGGGACCCATCGCGCTCAATCTTCTCTTATGCTCCAATTCGGCCAAGGGATTGACTTGATCCATAAATTGGGAAAGTTGAGAACTGGAAAAAAATTCTTTGATCGCGGCCGCCACCGGACGAGAGTTAACGATTTGACCGGGCACTACCGTATCAGCATCGCAAGTACTCATTCTGTCTTTGGCGTTTCTGGCCATTCTGGCCATTCCCACTCTCAATTTGTTTTGAATCAACTCGCCCACTCCGCGCACTCTTCTGTTTCCAAGATGATCAATATCATCGGCTAGCGCCAAGGGATCATTATTGAGACGCATTATTTCTTTAATAATCAAAATCAAATCATCCACCATCAAAATTCTGTTTTCTTTATCATCCGACAATTTTAATTCCAAACGTTGATTGAGACGATATCTTCCCACGCTGCCAAAATCATATTTGTCAAAATCAAAAAACATCGAGTTGATCATCTGTTTGGCATTCTCTTCGGTGGCAAAATCCCCCGGTCGCACTCTTTTATAAATTTCTTTGTAGCTCTCACCTTGAGTTTTGCAAATATCTTTGGCCAAAGTGGTTTCCAAATAATCAATGTCTCCTTTGTTTACATCGGCAAAAGCTTTTTTCATCATAGCATTATTCTGCCCGAAAGCTCTCAGCAAAGAAGTGATCGGCAATTTTCTTTTGCGATCTATTTTTACCGAGATAACTCCTTCCGAATCGGTGTCGATTTCCAACCACGCTCCGCGATTGGGAATTATTTTGGCACCGAAAGTCTTTCTTCCTTTTTGGTAACCCATGGTAAAAAACACACCGGGGCTTCTAATAAGCTGGTGCACCACCACTCGCTCCACTCCGTTGATAATAAAAGTTCCTCTTTCGGTCATTATCGGGAAGTCGCCCAAATAAATTTCCTGCTCTCTTATTTCTCCGGTTTTCTTTATAAGCAAAGAAGCCTTGGCCTTAAGCGGCGCTTCATAAGAAATATTCTTTTCTCGAGAAACCGATTCTATGTATTTGGGTTCATCCAAATAAAAATCCGAGATGCTTACTTCCAAATTTCCCGAAGAATCCTTGACCGGATTTATTTCGTCGATTAAATCCTGAAAACCTTTTTCCAAAAACCAATTATATGAATCCGTTTGGGATTCGATAAGATTGGGCAAAGAAACCATAATGCTTCTTTTGAAAAACTTTCTTTTGGAAAGAGATGACGCCGAACCTATCTTTTTTTTGACCTTGAGCTCCTTCTTGCTTTTAGACATAAAAACAATTCCCACCATAACCCTTTTTTGCAAAACAAAAAAGAGTTATTTAATGAGTTCTTAAATAAGTTATTTAGTTGTTTTTTCTATATATGTAGTTCATTTGGTATCTACATATCTATTATACATAGATAAATAGAAATGTCAAATTATTGTATAAGTCCACCCCATTTTGCAATCTTTAAAGAAATAAAACCATTAACCGCAAAAAAAATTCGATTTATGGGAAATAAAAAAACCGTCTTTCCGAAGAGAGACGGGCTAATACATTTGAGTTTAAGTCGATACTGGCGATTAAGGAGCAATTGTGATTTCAATAAGCGCAGGCGCAGGTACCTCCGGAACGGGAATGATTGACGGATTGTTAACGGTGATAAAATAAAACTTGGTTATAGAATCAACTCCCAAACTATTGCCGGCAGTTAGTCTAACGGTAAAATTACCGGGAGATAAATAAATGTGAGTCGAGTTTTTTGCTGTCGAAAATTGTCCGTCCCCGAAATCCCAATTCCAAACAGTCGGATTATTGGTTGAATGATCGGAAAAAATTACCGCTAGAGGACTGTTCCCCGAAAGAATATTGGCCGAGAAGTTGGCAATAATGGGTGGCCTGATTATTAGCTCGACTTTGCCATATTCATCCTTGTCCGACTCCGAAGAAATGTCATGATCACCGCCATCCTCTTCCACATCGACAAAGAAATATATTTTAGCAAAACCGTTTATTACAGGAAAGCTCTTTTTCATGCTACCGCGAGACACCGCGACCGATTGTCCGTCGGGTGAAACGGTAATCGCAACCGGACTCATGCTTTTCTCTTCCCTTTCCCCGGGATCGATATCGAAGGGATTATCTTCATCGATTTTGGTATCGTTTTCATCGAAATCGCGCTTGTCCTCGATTCGATAATCGGAATCTACATCCTTAGCCTCTTGAGAGCTTCGATTTTCCACCTCCATCCTTCCTTCAACCTGAAAACTTTGCCCCCAATAGAGGGCTTTGGATATTTTCTTAACCCAACTTCCTCCGATTTCCCTCAAATCAAAACTGTTGATATGCAGATCGGGATCGGAATCGGGATTGATTGGCTCGGGATCATCTATAGAAGGATTTTCTATCGCTCCGCCGTTACCGCCGGGCTCCAAACAATATCCATTAGTTGAAACACGGATTACGGAGCCTTGTTCAAAATCATAAAGAACCCAACCCGTTCCGCCCTGACAGGAAACATCGATACTCGAAGGATTCCAACAAATTCCCCAGACGGAATTAATCTTATCACAGTATAGGCTTGTCCCATATTCGCGCCTATAAATGAAACCTTTAAGAATCCACTTATGCGCACCTCCTGCACGTTTGTATGTTCCATCACTGTTCAGATAATAACTGGCATATTGAACGCCAAAACCGGTTCCGAGAGTCCCGTAATAATCCATTTCGGAAACACTGAATGATCCGTCACTATTGACACCCTCTACATAAGCAACGTGACCAAAATCTGAAAATACTGCTATGGCGCCGACTTTCGGCTTCGAGCCAAGATTAAACCCGAGGTCACCAGCATTACCATACCAATATTTGGCATCTCCACTAATACCGGCAGTCGCCAAGTCCGGACGCATAAATGCTGCCCACCAGGTACAATTACCATATGTACCACACTGAAAATAACTTGTTGTGGATGTATACCCATAACATTTCAAGTCGCCGGAAAAAACAATGTTTCCGTTTAGGAGCGTAGCCATACTTATCACTAAAAAAATAAATATCGTTTTCATTTTCCAGAACCTCCGCGTTTGTATTGATAAAGAACTATAAAAATTCGCAAGAAGCAACTCAGCTGCTTCATAGTTTTAGCAAAAATATTACTAAAACAAAAAATAAGCCGAATTTAGAGAGCTTCACTTAATATCATATTCTTTGCAATCTCATAAAAAATTTCTTTTTTTGACAAATTATCTTCAGTTGTCCGAATCGAAAAGAAAATTTTATTTTTCTCATTAACTACAAAATAAGTTTGCACCTTTTGATAATTCGAATCCACAAAAATACAATTTGCAATAATGGGCGAATCTGTTAAATCAGAAGAATACTCACATATTGTTTGTAAATGACTCTCTCTTATTCCGCGAAGCCCGGACTCAACACTTTGTTGCGGAGTACCGGCATCGGATGTTGCCGCTCCATTAAAGGAAATGACCACCTCATTTTTATCTTCAAATTCTAAGGGATAATTACCTCCGGTCCCTACTCCTATATCCGCATATTTATTTATATCAAAGTCAGGATTATTCGTAATTATTCTTGAACGATATCCTGTTTTTTCAGGGTCTGATTCCAACCAATACCACTCCTTAGGGAATTTAATTGTGAAAAATTCGGTTTCTTTTACTTGCCAATGATCAATATTCATATCAACATCAACAATAAATTTTTGTTTTTTATCTTGACTTTTATATTTTTCTTCAATGGAGACGCTGTTTCCTCCCTCTTTTTTTAGAATAATTTCCTTGCCTTCCTCTTGATTTTTCAAAACCCAAAAACCAAACCCCGCCATCACCGAAATTAATACTATAGAAATTATAATAATCGATTTATTTTTCATTTAATTTAATTAAAAATACTTTTTATATTGTTTAAAAAATAACATTCAATACAACGAGTGTCAATCAAAGTTTCGGGAGCTTAAATCCGAATCTTCCCGCTTTAATTCGATTTATCCAATCTGACCAATTCATCTTTTAAGACCATCGTAGCCTTGCAATCATCCTCATTATAATCCAAAATCCGCTGTAAATCCTCGGGCTTTTTGGTCTCCAAATATTGGTTAAACCATTGGATGGACAGAGCGCCGGAGGGAGTTTTATCCCGCCAGCTGAAACCGAGATATTGAGCGATTTCTTTGATAGAATAACTACCCAACGGCCAATCCGTGTCGGACAAAACTACTTTATACAAATCAATTATGTTGGGATTATTGAAAAATTCGCTCAACTCTTCGACCAAGATAATCGCCGGATATTTCTTTTGCATTTTGAAATAGGTGTTTTTTTCGTGGGGAGAATAATAATAAACCGCAAAATCATCCTTGGGCAATGAACGAATATAATCCCAAAACCTCTGCCAGGCATCCCCTTCGGCTTGGCGAGAATCGTCTCGGGCGGTAAAATCCAGAAACCGCTCCCCCTCCGGACTGCGCTCATACACTCCATGGAGATAAACAAACTCCCTCGTCGGATCGTCCTCGATATCAAAAAACAATTCATATTGCACTTCGGGCAAATTTAATTTTCTGTACAAAACCGCTCCTTTGCCGTTTTCCAAAATATCCGCCCGGGCGATAATTTTTTCCAATGTCTTCTCCCCGACTCCCTTGAGAAAATTCTTGTCTTTCTTTTTTCTATCCAAAATCTCCCGCACATCCAAATCCAACATCCCTCCGACTTTGTCCACATACAAATCCTCGTTGATAATATCCCGCTTGGAACGCCCCAAATAAAAAATATTGGTCAAATCTTTGTTTTTCTTACACCAATTTTTGCAACTTTTATACCACGGGCAAAGTTTGCAACTGCCCGCCATGGCCGGCTTGTTTTGAACTTTGTTATTGAGCAGATTTTCCACTTGTTCCTTGGTTTCCTTATAAAATTCCCAAAAAGTTTGTTTGTTTCTTTTGCCCAAAGGTTGCTCTAAGAAGTACTCCGCCTCCCTGCCGTCCGCTCCGATAATAAATCCCCGCTTCGATCCGCCAAAGCCAAAAATATCCAAAAGCTCTATATATAGAAACAGTTGCACGGCGTAAGTTTTCTTGGGCTTGCCGTTGCCGTTCTCCGGAGAATCATCCTCGCCGGAATCGTCCATTCCCTCGACTCCTTCGAAACCCATTCCCGATTTGATCTCGATCGGCGCATAGCTTCCGTCCGGCATCCGACGCAATAGATCGGGAATACCTTTCAGATTGCCGTAAACCAAAACTCCTTGATAAATCAAAGGCACACCCTTGCGCATCGCTTCGACAGTCCGCACAAATCTGTCTTGCAATTTACCCTCTCGCAAATCCAAATACTCACCCAAGCGCCCCACCACTTCCTCCTCATGAGCCACACCTCTATTCCACAGCAATTCCACAAACGGATTGGTCTCGGTTATTTTTTCTTCTTTCGGACCGTAAACATCCCGCCACACCTTGTGCGGACATTGGATATAATCGTAAAGTTTTGAACCGGTGATTGTTTTCATTTGGTTTATTTAAAAGTGTTTTTTATTTACGGCCGTGCTCTCGTATTACTTTTTCCGAAGGAAGATGAAAAATAAAAAAGTAACATTTATTTACGGCCGTAGTCTCGTATTACTTTTTTTAACTTGGAAATCAAATACACAATATCGGAAAAGGTATCCATCCGGTCGCACGTAGATAAATTTAAAAATTATCTTCACATCACACAAGCCTTATTAATCGCTTATTCTTAAATCATTACCCCTCATTATACACCCATTCCCCGCCAAATAAAAGATTTTCATTCCCCTCCCAATATGCTAAAATTACCCATATTAAAGATAAAAAATAACCCTATGAAAATTTTGGTCACCGGCGGAGCGGGTTTTATCGGCTCCCATACTTGCGTAGAATTAATCAATGCCGACTATGAGCCGATTGTCGTCGACAATTTTTCAAACTCCCAAGAATTCATCCTCGGGAGAATCGAAAAAATTACCGATCAAAAAATTACTTTTTACCGAGGAGACTGCGCCGACTACGATTTTTTGCAAACCGTTTTTGAAAAAGAAAAAGATATCGCGGGCGTGATTCATTTTGCCGCTTACAAAGCGGTGGGAGAATCAATCAATCAACCGCTCAAATATTATCGCAACAATCTCAATTCCTTGCTGACCGTAATCGAAGCAATGCAAAAATTCGGAACCGAAAAACTGGTTTTCTCATCCTCCGCCACTGTTTACGGCGACCCGGATTCCAATCCGATTTTTGAAACCGCTCCGAGAAAAAAAGCTAACTGTCCCTACGGCAATACCAAGACTATCTGCGAAGACATCATCGCCGACACTGTCAACGGCCAAAAAAACATCTCTGCCGTCGCCTTGCGCTATTTTAACCCGATCGGCGCGCATCCCTCGGGCTTGATCGGCGAACTGCCACTCGGCGCGCCCAATAATCTGGTCCCCTATGTGACCCAGACCGCCGCCGACATCCGCGAAAAACTAACCGTCTTTGGCAACGACTATTCCACTCCCGACGGAAGCGGGGTGCGAGACTTCATCCATGTGATTGATCTGGCCCAAGCCCATATTAAAACTTTGAAATTTCTGGAAACCGCCGAGGCTCCTTTTTATGATGTTTTTAATGTCGGGACCGGATCGGGCAACAGCGTCTTGGAAATAATCAAAACTTTTGAAAAAGTAAACGGAGTAAAAGTTCCCTACGCGATCGGGCCCCGTCGAGAAGGAGATATCGCCGCCTGTTTTGCGGACGCTTCCAAAATAAAAAAAGCCATGGGCTGGCAAGCGCAAAAAACTCTCGAAGACTCTTTGCGCGACGCCTGGAATTGGCAGCAGGGATTGGATACTAATTGAAAATTAAAAATTAATAATTAAGAATTGGAAATCAATCGAGATCTCTCCATGAAGTCGAGAAGACACAAAATCTCTCGACTCCTCCGCCAGCTGGCGGATCCGCTCGAGGTGACAAACCGAACATTTTATCAACTCCTCTTTGTCATTGCGAGAAATTAGGTACTCATAATTTCGTGGCAATCTCAAAATTTCAAAATTAATAATTG
>JAVEQZ010000076.1:0-3732 GCA_034007405.1 Candidatus Moraniibacteriota bacterium
CCTTATTTAACCGAATTAATCCTGCGTTAAATTTACGACCGCATAATTAACGCAGGATTGGATTTGGTTTTTATGTTTAAATTTATAGACCTCGCCCAAGGTGCGTTTTTGATTCGATTATGCTTCGTACCTCTTAACTTCTTTGACAAATTCAACCAAGAGCTTCTTTTCTTCCACTTTTTTAACAATTTTCCCTTTTTTCATTATCAGACCCACGCCTCGTCCGCCGATAATCGCCAGATCCGCTTCGCGCGCCTCTCCCGGACCGTTAACCACACAACCCATCACCGCCACTCGGATATCTTTATCGATTCCCGCCAGAGCTTTTTCCACCTCTTGAGCCAGTTTTATCAAATTAATCTCCGTCCTCCCGCAAGTGGGACAACTGGTGATGGCAATTCCTCTTTTTCTCAAGCCCAAAGATTTCAAAATTTCCCAAGCCACTTTGACTTCTTCGACCGGATCGGCGGTCAATGAAATTCTCAAGGTGTCACCGATACCGTCGTAAAGCAAAATTCCCAAACCGATTGAAGAAACAATTGTTCCCCGAAAAGCCGTCCCCGCTTCCGTCACTCCGATATGCAAAGGATAATCGACTTTTTTGGACAGCAATCGATACGCTTCCACCGTCCTCTCGATATCGCTGGCTTTCAAAGAAATTGCAATATCGTAAAATTTGTTTTTTTCCAAAATTTTTATATGCCGCATCGCCGACTCCACCATTCCTTCCGGAGTGACTTTGTTTTTGTATTTGGCCAAAATATCCTTTTCCAACGAACCGCCATTGATTCCGATACGAATAGGAATCTTTTTTTCTTTACAAGCCTTGACCAACATGGTCACCTTTTCTTCATCACCGATATTGCCGGGATTAATCCTCAACTTATCTATCCCTTGATTGATGGCTTCCATAGCATACTCGGCCGAAAAATGAATATCCGCCACCAAAGGGATATTGATTTGTTTTTTTATCTTGCCCAAAGCTTTGGCCGCCTCCATATCCGGCACCGCCACGCGGATAATCTCACAGCCGGCTTGAATCAGTTTTTTTATCTGAGCCACCGTTGCTTTGACATCTCGAGTATCGGTATTGCACATTGATTGGATAGCAATCGGAGCGTTACCGCCGATAAAAATATTGCCCACTTTTATCTTCTTGGTTTTTTTGCGTTTAATCATAATAAAAAGTTAAAAAAATTATTTTTTCCAAATTAAATATAAATTGCGACTTTCCACTTCATTTTCTTCATCCTCTTCATATTCTTCATATTCTTCACCCCCTTCATCTACATACTCTTCGTAATCATCACTAACATATTCAGACTCCAAATAATATCCGGTGCTTCTCCCATTAACACTAATTGGTCCAATCTTTTTATATTTATTATTATCCCGATTGACTTTTATTGGCTCAATATCATTATTACTTACTCCCATAACAATCTTATCCACTCCGATTTCCTTAGCATAGGCAATTACATACTTTTCAATTCTTTTCCAAATCTCTTTTTGATAAAGATCTGTCTGCGAGGCGTCGGATTCGATATTATCAATCACTAGAGCTGTTTTATTGTTTTGATCTTCACCCACATAAAGCCAGGCCGACATTATGGGAATTTTTCTTTCTTTATCCACAAGATTTAAGACCTGAACGGAAACATCAGTCATATAATCGGCAATCGCTGATTCTGTCGCATTCCAACCGGCTCCACCTTCAATAGAAATACAGCACGGCGAGTAGTTTCCCAAATACAAATCAATATCCGGATTGCGATTCCAAAGCTCTAAGGAAACATTTTTCATCTTTTTTATATTCTCCTCAAAATCAACATCTTCAAAAACTTTTCTAATATCTTCATTGTCAGTTGCAAAATGGCTTAACATTTCCGCCGTCTGCTGATCAATGGATTGAATAATAGCCGACCCGTGATCTTTAAAATATTTCGGCAGATAAAAATTCAATTCCGTTTGAAAATTTTCAAAGCGGACGCAAAGTGTCTTATAATCTTCAAATAATTTTTTCTTCAGTTCATTGATTTTCTTGAAATTTTTTTCTTCTTCATTTCTAGCAATTTCCGCTTTCTTATTTCTTACAATTTCCATTAAGCTGTTAATTCCGAATATTGAACCCTTGATTTTTTCTGCCAATGAAATCGGTTTTAATTTTTCTTGCTTAGCTTCCAAGCTCCGGATACCTTTTAAAATTCCATTTTTCTTTTTCTCGTCATCTGTTTCTATTAAAGCTTTTCGCATGGTGGCGATTTTATTGTCTATCTCTTCCGCTTGCGGATTGGAAATATATGCCCCTTGCAAATCTTTTTGATAGGGAACAAGTTCTCCTTCCAAAATACTTATATATTCGGGAATTGTTTCTCCCATTATTCTATTAAACGGCCTTTCAATAAGCTGATTAATTGAAATGTCTCCTGTTTCCCCTCCGCCCAAAACAAAATTGTCTTTCACATCATAATCCAGCCATTTCGCGACATCTATTTCCCGCTCTTTCATTTCTGCCAAAATTTTCGGATTATCCATGAACTCTCTTAATTTTTCTTGCATTCTCAAGCGAAACTCCGGAGAATCTTTTTTGATTTGCGGATTTTCTTTTAGGATTTCTTCTTTAAATTGAAAAATTGATCCTATTTTACTTTTAGAAATTTCATCAAAACCTCCATAGGCCGATACCAGACGAGAACCGAACTGTTCATTACCAATTAAAGCATCCAAAAGAAAGGGATTTTTAATTACCATCTCCATTATTTGCTCTTCACTGTTTTGATAAAAAAATAATTGCAAAGAAAAGCTCCTATTGAAATTCATTTTTAATTTTTGCACTCCAACTGGATCGATCCGATCAATTCTCTCCAAGCTTTTAAAAACATTTTCCGACCTAATTCTCAATTCAGGAAAAAGCTCTATGAGTTCCTGCATTCCAATAAAACTAAGCAATTCCTTTACGGACTCAGCATCATCCCAGTCTATCCTACGCGCAACTTCTTGTTTAAAAATTGCCCGAATTTCCGGGGTTTCAAGTTTTTCCTTGGGTAAAAGATTTAAATCGATGAGCATTTTTGAATATTCAAAATGACCTCCTGATAAAAGATTTTTCAAGCTTTCGTAAGCCGCTTCCCGGATTTCAGAGGTTTCAAGTTTTTCCTTGGGTAATAGATTTAAATCGATGATTTTTTTAAATTCTTTTATATAATTATATGTATATGATGATAGACTTACTAAAGTTTTTTTTAAAGCTTCATAAATAACCTCTTGAAATTTATATTCCGGCAACAAATCCAAATCGATGAGCTTTTTTGATTTTTCAATATCACCATATGATAGAAGTGCTTTTAAACCTCTACAAGCTGCTATCTGGATCATCGGAGTTTCGATTATTTCCTTGGGTAAAATATTTGAACTGATTATTTTTTCTGCCTCAAGAGGTGAACCATATTTCAAAGACCTCTCTAATTTATTGCAAATATTTTCCAAATTCCTTCTTTCGGCCTGATGATAATTTAAGGCATAGCCGGACTTAATTAATCTTTGAAAAGCCTTGGCCTCTTCTTGAGAATTTTCAATAACGTTTTTTTTGATATCTTCAGGAGATGCATCAAATTTTTTTTGATCTTCTATTTTGGAAAAATCAAATTTGGAGATTTCGTTCATATTTTTATTTTTTTAAAAGTTAAAAAAATTATTTAAATTTCCCGTTCCATCATATAATCCGCCACGCCG